>DASWHY010000457.1:0-10737 GCA_036397955.1 Thermoanaerobaculia bacterium
GAGGGCGGCGGGCGGGATCATGGGCGGTCGCGGGAGGCTATCAGGAGCGGGGTTCGCGGGCGTCCCCGGAAGAGGACGAACCCGGCCCGTTCCCGACCTCGTCGGAACGGCGCAACTCGCTGGTTTCACTCTGTTTAGGCCCTGTGGCAGCTATCTTGCCCCTGCCCTCCTCTGCCGGCGGGTCGAGCACCGCCGGGAAAGGAGTAGAGGTCATGACCAGATTCCGACGCGCGGCGAGGCTGATCCCGGCTTGCGGGCTCGCCCTCGCCCTGATGGTCCCCGCCGCGGGCTACGCCGCCCCCAGCCCCGACGCGGCTTCCTACGTCCAGCACCACAAGGGGAGCGGCAAGGGGAAGGGCAGGGCGCACGGCAAGCAGAAGGCGCAGCGCCAGCGCTGGCCGCAGAGCGGCAACCTCGCCGACCGGCCCGGCCGCGGCATCGTCCACGTCCAGGGCGAGGTGACGGCCGAGGGGATCCGCTGCGCCGCGGTGCGCGGCGACGACGGGCGCCTCTACACCCTGGTCGGCGACCCGGCGCTGCGGCTCCGTCCAGGCGACGATGTCTGGATCCAGGGGCGGGTGGTCCAGAGCTCCGTCTGCCGCCAGGGGACGACCTTGCAGATCCATCAGCTCCGCGACCTCGACCGCGACGGCCGCTGGGCGGACGACCGCTGGGACGACGACTGGGAGCGGCGCGACCGGCTGGACCGCATCTTCGGCGGCGACCGTCTCGACGACCGCTGGCGCGCCGACCGCGGCGAGCTGGTCAACCTGCGCGGGCGGATCGCCGGCGCCGGCGGCTGCCCGGTGCTGCACGGCGACGACGGCCGCACCTACGAGCTGGCAGGCAACCTGCGCGGCTTCGGCCGCGGCGACTCCGTGCGCGTCGTCGGGGTCATGGAAGGGGGCTCGCGCTACGGCCTGGGTCCCAGCGTCCGGGTTGGCGAGATCGACCGGCGCTAGCGCGTGATCTAGTGATCTATCTAATGGACTCGACCGTGCGAGCGCTCATGACCATCCTCTGTCTGCTCCTCGCCGTCGCCTGTGCCGCCAACGGCGGCGGCGGCGGGGGGCAGCGGAGCGAGCCGGAGCCGGGGACGGTGACCGTCACCGGTCGGTTGACCGACGAAGGGGTGGAGTGCCAGGCCCTGCGCGGCGACGACGGGCGGCTCTACACCCTGACCGGCGATCTCCAGGGCTTCAAGACCGGCGACCGCGTGCGGGTGAGCGGCAAGGTCGCCGAGGTCTCCATCTGCATGCAGGGGACGACGCTGGTGGTCACCAAGATCGAGGCCGCCACCACCTAGTGGACCAGCCGCACCAGCTCGCTCTTCGGATCCCCTCGCCCATCCCCCCGCTCAGCAGCGCCGCCAGCCGCTCCTTCGTCCTCTCCGACGGTGGCACTCTCGACATCGGGCTGAGCCTCCCTTCCTTGACCAACTCGGACCCTACTGGGCCCGGGCAAAGGGGCTCAACCCCTTCGCGCGTTTACAGCAAGTCTAGGACGTCACCGTCTTCTCCGCCGCAGTGCCTGTTGATCGTGCAGGAGGACGGCTGCCTCGCGTATACTCTGAGGACCACATCCCGGGAAGGCAGCGCATGGCTGAGCGAGAGCGTTACGACCTCGGTGTGCTGCTCGTACACGGCATCGGGCAGCAGGGGCGTGGCGACACGCTCGTTCGATTCGGTGAGCCGATCCAGCGATGGCTCCAGCGCTGGATCTCCCAGAAGCGGCAGCCGGGCAGTCACGATCCCTCGCCGATCGTGGACGCGCGCTTCGCTCCTCCAGCCGGGGATGCGGACGCACCCGCGCACGCCGAGCTGCGTGTCAAGGCTACCGCGAGCGACGACTCGAACACCTCCAGGTGGCTTCTCGCTGAGTCGTGGTGGGCGAGCACGTTCCTGCCCCCGAGGTTTGCCGACCTGGCGAGTTGGGGCCTCCAGATCCTGCCCTGGACGCTCAGCACGCATTTCGCGACCCGCGCTCGGCGCGTCCTGCGCGACCTGCGCCGGGCGCGCGGTGTCCTCAGGGGCCTCGCGGCAGGACGCTTGCTCCTGGAGATCCTCGGCTTCCTGCTCGCGGTGCTGCTGTTTCCCGTCTTCGTCACCTTGCTCCTGCTCATCCTGATCATCGGATCGCTGCCGATTCCCCGCCTGCGCGCCTTCGCCGCGAGCCTTCAGCGCGCCCTTTCGAAAACGGTCGGCGACAGCTTCGTGCTGATGGCGAGCCCGATCCAGGAAGCGGCCATCGTGGGCAAGGTCGCACAGGACCTGCTGTGGCTGGTCCGGCAGGGCTGCAAGCAGGTGGCGGTGGTCGCGCACTCGCAGGGCGCGGCCATCTCCCACGCGGCGATCAAAAAGCTCGGCCCGGCCGTCTTCGCGGCAGACCCGGCGAGCGACTCGGACCCCATGCGCAAGATCCTCTTCGCCACGGTGGGCTCAGGTCTGAACAAGCTCGCCGAGATCCGGAGCCTTCGCAGCACGCCGGAGCCTGCCTCGGTGTGGGCCGCTCCGGTGGGCCTGCTCCTGCTGGCCGTGGCGCTGCCCGAGGTCTTCACGACGTTCCGGACCGACGACGAGAACTTCTTCGCGCTCTACGCCGCGAGTTTTGGCCTCTTGTTCTTCGTGTTAGGTGTCGCCGCCGCCTGGCAGGAGAATCGACCCCAGGCCGACGATCTCGCTCTGGAGGCTGTCGCGCCGTGGCTCGACTTCTATGCGTCGGCCGATCCAGTGCCGAACGGCCGTCTTTTCGATTCGGATGAAGACACCAAACGGCTGATGAAGGCAAGTCAGGTCCACAACCTTGCTTCTCCACTCGTAGACCACATGTCCTATTGGCGCAACGAGGACGAGTTTCTGGGCCAGCTCGTCTGCGCCCTGGGCAAACATGGTGAGCTGCCACTGCAGCGCGAGTCGTCGCTGGACGAGTCCCGTCTCGCCGTCGCGGCCGAGCGGCGCTGGTGGCGCGTGCAATGGCTCGCGGCCACCCGGCTCCTGGTGGGCGCACTCACCGCAGTCCTCGCACTCCGCTACTGGGACGAGCTCCCGGACATGACCCAGGGGGCGGTGAGCGCCCTCGGGTCGATCCTGAGCTGGGTGCCCCTGGTCGGCAATCTGGGGCAGCTCGTCTCCCAGATCCCGCTCGCTCCACAAGCCTTGGGGAGCGGCGCTCTGCTCGCCTTCGGCTTCGGCGTCTACTACGCGCTCTACGGCGTCTGGCTGCTCTGGAACCGAGCGGATGTCGCAGCCTTCTTCGAGCGCGAGGGCTTCGAGCCGCTGCGCGCGAGCTTCCTCGCCTTCCTGCTCCTCTCGCTGGCTGCGGTCGAGGTCTTCGCTGTCGCCATCGCCGGCTACGGGGCCGGGGTGGTGCCGGGCCTCGTCGCGTCCGTGATCGCCTGGGTCTTCTTGTTTCTCCCCCTCGCTCTGATCTTTATCCTCGTCGCGGGCGCCTTCGCAGCAGTCGCCTCGATGGTAGGTGCGATCCGCAAGCTGGGTGCCCGGCTCTGGCGGAAGAGGGCGCCTGCCGGGGCAGATGCCAACCCCTACTCGGCGGGCCCGGCGCCCGGAAATCCAAAGAAAAGGCGTCTGGTGGACTGGCCCGAACACCGCGTCGACCGTCGCATCGTCCTCTCGCTCTGCGCGCTGACACTGGTCACCTTCCCCTACATGGCCTTCGTCACCGCACCCATGGAGCCCGCCGAGCTGTGGGTCGAGCGCTGGTTCTGGTCGCTGGGCCTTCTGGATGCCATCGAAAGTCGGAGCAAGGTCTTGCCCATCGCCACCTGGCAGTGGTTGGTCGGCTCGCTCGCCCTGGTGACGATCGTCAACGGCATGAGCGGGCTCGGCGCCTTCCGGGCGTTCCGTCGGCGCTTCATCTGCGCCGAGCGCAGCGGTCCGATCGCCATCGCGCATGCGCATCGGCTGCCGGCTTCCGAGGCGTTCGCGGTCCTGAAGCGACGCGCGCCCCAGCTCAAGAACGACCTCAGCAAGAGGGAATCGGACCTCAGCAAGCTGCGAGCGGCCGAGGCGCTCGCCGAGGATGGCAAGGCGATGGCGGCGAGCTTCTCGCGCCTCCTCCGCGCTCTGGCCCGGGAGGCCGTCGAGATCGCCGCGCGCCTGCCGGAAGACGCTCCTGAAGGACAAGAGCTTCTGGAGCGAGCCGCACGGACGAGTCCCGAGGCCGCTCTCGAACTGGCACGGCTCATTGGCCAGAAGGAGCCCGAACGCATCGCCCGGCTCCTTGGCCTGCACGCGGATCAGCCGGGCTGGCGCCTTCGCCGTCGCATCCGGCGCCAGTTGACCAGACTGGCCGAGGGGCGCTAGCAGCGCGTGGCGAAACTCGGAATGCGCGCGCGCCAGGGGGGTCTATGGGAGCCCCGCTACCGCTTCGGCTGCTCGTCGAGGGCTCGCCTCCGCCGGCCGGCTTCGACCCTCGAGGTCAGAGGCGCCAGCAGACGGCGAAGGCGACGACGGGGTAGAACTCGGCGCGGTTGACCTCGTCCTCGAGCTCGGCCCGCTGTTCGGCGAGAAGCTGGTCGAGCAGCTCCTGGCCTCCCGGGATCTGGTCGATGGGGAGGGTGGTCTCCACCTCGAGGTCCACCTTGGGCCGGCCGAGGTAGAAGAGCCCCAGGTCGAAGCGCACGGACCAGCGCGAGGCGATCGGGTTGCCCCGTTGCGGCCTGCCTGTCTTACGCACGGGGCGGCGAGAGGTTTGCGTTGGGGGTCGCCGCGAATCCTGGCGCCTAACCCGCCATTCCCAGCCCGGCTTTTCACCAAAGGCGGCTTGCACCACGGGCTGCTAGGCGCGGCTGTCCCAGGTCGGCTCGGGGACACCGCGCCGCAGGTTCTCGAAGCGCGCCATCACGAAGAGGGCGTCGGAGAGGCGGTTGAGGTAGCGCACGGCCCAGGCACCGACCGGTTCCTCGCGCGTCAGCGTGACGAGGAGCCGCTCGGCCCGCCGGCAGACGGTGCGGGCGACGTGCAGCTGCGCGGCGCCCGGCGCGCCGCCCGGGAGGATGAAGTTGGCGAGCGGCGGCAGCTCCTCGGACAGCCGGTCCATCAGCTCCTCCAGCGCGGCGACGTGCCGCTCCTCGACGACCGGCACCGGCATCCGCGCCTTGTCCTCCTCCAGCACGCAGAGGTCGGAGCCCAAGTGGAAGAGCTCGTTCTGGATGCGGCTGAGCGGCGCCGCCAGCTCCTCGGTCACGCCCACCGCCAGCGCCACGCCGATCTGCGACGATAGCTCGTCCACCGTGCCGTAAGCGGCGATCCGCACCGCGTCCTTCGGCACCCGCTGGCCGCCGCCGAGCGCGGTGGTGCCGTCGTCGCCGGTGCGGGTGTAGACCTTGGTGATCCTCGGCATGCGACCGATGCTAGTCGATGGTCTGCTGCTGCACGATGGCGCCGTCGTCGAGGCGGATGGCGGAGAGGGCGCGGCCCCAGGCGGCGCCGCTGTCGAGGCAGACGACGCCGTCCTGGCGGTAGAGGCCGAGCGCCGCCCAATGGCCGAAGACGATGGTGCCGCGGCCGGCGCTGCGGCGCGGGCGCTCGAACCAGGGGGCGCAGCCTTCCGGCGCCTCGTCCGGGGTGCCGCTGAAGTCGGGGCACGTCCGGCCGCCCGCGGTCAGCGTGCGCAGGCGGGCGAAGCCGGCGAGCGCGGCGCGGGCGCGGGCGATGCCGCCGAGCCCTTCGTCCCAGCGCTCCGCGACCTTGCGGTCGGCGCGGAGGAGCGCGTCGCCGTTCTTCCCCTGGAGCACCGCCTCGGTGTCGCGCGCCAGCCGCTCGGCCTGGGAGAGGGTCCAGGCCGGGAAGAGGCCGGCATGGACGAGCGTCCAGTCCCCGTCGCGGTGGAAGAGCGGCCGGGCGAGGAGCCAGGCCAGGAGGTCGTCGCCGTCGCGCGCCGCGAGCACCGCGTCGAGGGTGTCGCGCCGCCGCGGCTCGACGAGGCCGCGGGCGCGCGCCAGGAGGTGGAGGTCGTGGTTGCCGAGGACGGTGACCAGGCGGTCCCCGAGGCCGGCGGCCCAGCGCAGCGTCTCGAGCGAGCGCGGCCCGCGGTTGACCAGGTCCCCGACCATCCAGAGGCGGTCGCGCCGGCGCTCGTAGCGGATGCGGTCGAGGAGGCGCGAGAGGGTGGCGAAGCAGCCGTGGACGTCGCCGATCACCCAGGTCGCCATCGCGCGGAACCTCGCAGAGCCGGCGGCGCTTTGCAAGGTGAAGGGCTGGTGCAAGGGTGCGTTAACCTACGCGGTCCGATGTCACCTCCCCGTCCGCTCCTCGCCGCCTCTCTGGCGCTGGCCCTCGCCGCGCCCGCGGCGCGGGCGCAGGGAAGCGGCACGCTGACGGCCGTCTTCGACCCCGGCGCGCGGGCGCTCACCTTCCTCTGGAAGGACGGTCCGGCGATCGACGAGCTGCGGCTCATCGTGCCGGCGCGGCTGGCCGAGCGCCTCCACGCCGTCGCCTTCCCCGCCGGCTGGTACCTGAGCCGCGAGGCCGGCTCGCTCACCCTGCGCGGCCCGGCGACGACGCCGCCGGCGCGCTTCCGGCTGGAGCTGGCGGACGGGAAGCCGCCGCGGGAGCTCGCGGTCGAAGTGCGAAGCGACGACCGGCCGGTCTTCTACGCCGACGACCTGCCCGTGGGGGCCGCGCCGCGCCCGACGGCGAGCCTGGAGGGGCTGCTCCGCTTGCCGCCGGTCGTGGCGCCCGGCGAGACGGTCCTCATCCAGGTGCTCGACCCGGAGCGGACGCCGCCGGAGGGGCGCTGGACATTCGCCGGCGCCCCCGCCGTGCCGTTCGACCCGCGGGTCTCGACCTGGGACCCGGCGCGTGCGCGGCGGGTGGAGCTGGAGCTGGCGGAGACCGCGGCGGCGCACCCCGGGCGGGCCGAGCTGGCGCGGCTCGCGGCGGCGCTGGCGATCGAGGAGCCGGCGCGGCGGCGCGCCCGCTACCTGGTGCGGTCGCTGGCGGCCGCCGACCTCGACCCCGGCGCGGGGATCGAGGAGGAGGAGTTCACGGTCGAGGAGCTGCCGGTCGAGGGGGAGGAGGGCGCCGCGGAGGGGGCGGAGCCGATCGAGGCGCCGCCGCCGCTGGAGGCGGAGATCGGCATGGGCGCGGTGCCGGCGGCCCCAGAGCGCGGGCCAGCGGCCGCCTACGCGGTCGCCGTCGTCGATCCCGAGCCGTTCGGGCTGGCGGGCGAGGCCGAGGTCTTCACCGTCGCGCGGCGCGACGGCGGGGAGCTGCTCGCCGACGTCGGGCCCGGCGAGGAGGGAGTGCGGCTCTACGAAGTCGCCGCCGCCGACTTGGACAGCCGCGCGCCGCGCATCGTCGCCGTGGCGCCCTCGGCCGGCGGCGAGACCGGCGAGCCCGCGGGACCGTTCCTCGCCGTCGCGCCGGCCGCGGCGTCCGCGAGCCTCGCCTTCGAAGTCGCCGTCGTCGAGCCGCTGCCGCCGGCGCCGCCGCCGGAGCTGCTGGTGACCCTCCTGACCGCCGAGCTGCCGGCCGACCTCGCGCCGGAGACGCCGCTCCTGGTGACCTACACCGACCCGACCGGGGAGGTGCTCGTCGAGGCGGTCGCAGACATTCGGGTAGGAAAGGCACGGCAAGCGAAAGGGCGGCCGCGTCTCGACGGCGCCGGCCTCTCGCTGGCCATCACCGGCGACGCACTCTGCGTCTGTGGCCGCTTCCCCGGATCGCTCGCCTGGCGCGGGCTCACCCTCGACGGCACGCCGGTCTTCCCGCTCGCCGCGTCGGGGAGCGCCCTCTGGCTCCCTCTCTCGGCCGAGCTCGAACCGGGGCTGCACACCGTCTCCGGTCTGCCGGCAGCGGGGTTCGGGCGCGGCGAAGCGGTGACCTTCGAGGTGCTCGCAGAGCCGGCCCTTTCACCTGCAAGCTGTTCCTGCCTGGACGGCGGCTCATGACCACACCGACCCCGCCCTACGACGCCCTGGTCATCGGCGGCGGCCCGGCCGGCGCCACCGCCGCGCTCGCCCTCCGCCGCGAAGGTCTCACCGCGCTGGTCGTCGACCGCGCCACCTTCCCCCACTTCCACATCGGCGAGTCGTTCCTGCCGCGCAACATGGGCCTGATCCGCGAGCTGGGGCTGGAGGAGCGGCTGGCGGCGATCCCGCACGTCCCCAAGTTCGGCGCCGAGTTCGGCATGGGCGACGGCAGCGAGTCGAACTCGATCGTCTTCGACCAGGGGCTGGCGCCGGGGGAGGTCAGCGCCGTCAACATCGAGCGCGCCCCGTTCGACGCCATGCTCCTCGCCGCCGCGCGCGATGCCGGCGCCGAGGTCGTCGAAGGAGTAGCGGTGCGCTCGGTGCTGCGGCTCACCGACGACGACACGGCCGTCGCGCTCGACGACGGCCGCACGGTCAGCGGCCGCTGGCTGATCGACGCCAGCGGCCAGGGGACGGTCGTCGGGCGCCATCTCCAGACGCGGCGGGTGCTGCCGCGGCCGAAGAACGTGGCCTACTTCGGGCACTTCTCCGGGGTCTGGCGCAAGCCCGGGGTCGAAGGCGGCTACATCGTCATCGTGATGTGCGACGAGGGGTGGTTCTGGCTCATCCCGCTCGACGAGGAGCGCACCAGCATCGGCCTGGTGATCGACGCCGACGCCGCGCGCTCGACCGGCGTGCCCGCCAACCAGATGCTCGCCTGGGCGATCCGCCGCACGCCGCTCCTCGCCGAGCGCACCGCCGGCGCCGTCTTCCCTGCCGCCAACGCCGTCGCCGCCGACTTCAGCTACCGCTGCGAGCCCTACGCCGGGCCGGGCTACTTCCTGGCCGGCGACGCGGCCACCTTCGTCGATCCGATCTTCTCGACCGGCGTCTGCCTCGGGATGCTGAGCGCCGCCGAGGCGGCGCGCGGCATCGCCGCGATCCTGCGCGGCACGGCGCGGGCCGAGGCGGTGCGCCGCCGCTACGTCCGCTTCGTGCGCGACAGCTCCGCGCCCTTCTTCCGCATGGTCCACCTCTACTACGACCCCGCCTTCCGCGATCTCTTCCTCGACGCCCGCGGGCCGCTGGCGGTGCACCGGGCGGTCATCTCGGTGCTCGCCGGCCACGTCTTCCCGCGCCCCATCGCCGCCGTCCGCTGGCGCCTGCGGCTCCTCGACCTCATCGTCGCGCTGCACCGGCGGGTGGCGATCACGCGGCGGCGGCCGGGCTTCTCGCTGCTCACCGCGAGCTCGTCATCCTGAGCGCGGCGCAGGACCTCGAACGGTTCTTCGCCGGTCATTTCCCGGAGCGGCCGGTGTTGCCGGGGGTGGCGCAGCTCGCGCTCGTCGAGGCAGCGCTGTCGAGCAGAGAAGGGCGGGCGCTGCGGCTCGCGGCGCTGCGCGGGGTGCGCTTCCGGCGGGCGGTTGGGCCGGGTGAGGAGCTGCAGATTCGGCTCGCGGCAGGGACCGAGGGGGAGCTCGCGTTCGAGCTGCGGACCGGCGAGGAGCGAGTGAGCGGCGGCGCGGTGCGAGTGGAGGAGGTCGGCGAAACCGCAGCGCAGTCCCCGCTCGACCAAGGCTCCGCGACCCCTCTCTCGCCTGGAGGCTTTCCGGCCCCCGAGGAGCTGATCCCCCACCGCGGGCCGGCGCTCCTGCTCCGGCGGCTCGTGCGGCGCGAGGAAGAGAGTCTTGCCGCGCTCGCCGCGGTGCCCCGCGATTCGCCGTTCCTCCGCGACGATCGCGCGCCGGCGCTGCTCGCCCTCGAGATGGCGGCGCAGACGGCCGCCGCGCTGGCCGCGTTGGGCGGGAACGAGGGGCTGTCGCGGCTCGGCTATCTCGTCGGGGTCCGCGAGGCCGCTTTCCCGCGCGCCTGGCTCGCCGCCGAGACTCCCTACGCGGTCACCGTCCAACCCGCCGGCGGCGCGCGCCAGCTCGCGGTCTACGACTGGCGGGTCGAAGCCGGCCGCGTGCTCCACGCCGGCGGCACGCTCAGCGTCTTCCTCACCTGAGCTTCCTCACTCACCCCCAGACCTTCCGGAACAGGAACCACTGGTGCGGCCGCTCGCGGATCGCCGCCTCCAGCTCGGCGGCGTAGCGCGCCAGCGCCTGCCGCAGGTCGGCCTCGCGGTCGGCGGTGCGCGGCACCTCGATCGGCGGCCGCACGCGCGCCCGGTAGCGCAGGCGCCCCTCGCGCAGGGTGAAGACCGGCACCAGCGGCACGCCGGCGGCGCGCGCCAGCGCCACGGGGCCGACCGGGAAGGGGAACGGTCGGCCGAAGAGCGGCATCTCGAGGGTGCGGCCGCCGGCGCGCGGGCGGTCGCCCTGGAGGGCGACGATGTCGCCGGCGCGGACGGCGTCGAGCAGCACGGCGCCGAGCTGCGGGTCGTCGTCCGCGAAATGGGTGACGTGGAGCCCCGGCGCCTGGGCTTCGAGGAGGGTGCGGACGAAGCGGTCGGCCTCGGGGTCGGCCTCGGCCTCGCGCACCAGGTGGACGCGGCGGCGGTCGCGGGTCGCCGGCGCCATCGAGCCGCTCTCCCACGGGCCGATGTGCGCCGTCACCAGCAGGAACCCCGCTCCCGTGGCGAGCGCCGCGCGCCAGGTCTCCTCGCCGTCGAGCGCCGCCGCCGCTTCGCCCTCACCCGTCAGCCGCTCGTAGCGCTCCGAGAGGCACCAGGCGAACTCGTGGATCGTGCGGTAGATGCGCGCCTGGCGCCGCCAGAACCCGCAGGGGCCGAGCACCGGCTCGAGGTTGGCGGCGATGGCGGCGCGGATGCGGCGCAGGGCGAGCCAGAAGAAGGTGGTGAA
>DASWHY010000458.1:0-3453 GCA_036397955.1 Thermoanaerobaculia bacterium
GGCGCGAAGAGCCACTTGTGGAGGCTCGTCGCGTAGTAGTCGCAGTCGAGGTCGGCGTGGCGGAAGGGGAAGTGGGCGAAGGCGTGGGCGCCGTCGACGATGACCGGCAGGCCGCGCCGCCGCGCCATCTCGACCACTCGCCGCACCGGCAGGATCTGCCCGGTGAGGTTGATCATGTGGCACATGAGGACGAGGCGCGTGCGCGGCGTGATGTTCTTCTCGAAGAGGGCGACGACCTCGTCGGGGTCCTCGGCCGGCACCGGGATCGCGAACTGCCGCAGCACGATGCCGTGGCGGCGCTCGAGCTGCCGCCAGGCGGTGAGCATGCGCGGGTAGTCCTGCGTCGTCGTCAGCACCTCGTCGCCGGCCTGGAAGTCGAACCCCATCTGGCAGACCTCGAGCCCTTCGGAGGCGTTGCGCGTCAGCGCCATCTCCTCGGGGTCGCAGCCGAAGGCGGCGGCGAGCCGCTGGCGCACCGCCTCGCGCTGCGGCTCGAGCACCTGCCACATGGTGTAGGCCGGGGCCTCGTTCGAGTAGTCGACGTGGCGCCGCTGCGCCTCCAGCACCAGTCCGGGCGACGGCGAGACGCCGCCGTTGTTGAGGTTGACGATGCTGCGGTCGACGCGGAAGGCCTGCTGCACCTCGAACCAGAACGGCTCGTCGGCGGCCAGCTCCTCCGGCGCCCCGGGGCGGCCCGCCACCGCGGCCAGCGCCCGCCGCGCGCCGGCGGCGTCGAGGGCGGCCAGCGCCAAGCCGGCGGCGGCCGGCCGGGCGATGGCGCTGAGGAGCTCGCGGCGGCTGAAGGCGCTCATGGAAGGGCCCTCCGAGGAGACCGGGCGATCCTAGCGCAGGCGCACGGCACGCCAAGTGCTGGTGTCCAGCCGGGGAGTAGGCTCACGCCGCGCTCACTCGGAGCCGCCCGCATGGACCGCCGTCGCACCGCCGTCTGGACCCTCGCCGCGCTGCTGGCAGCGGCCATCGCGCGGGCGCCTGCGCTGAGCCAGGCCGGCGGCCCGCCGCCCTCGGTCGTCGTCGGCGCCGCCGGCGACATCGCCTGCGACCCCGGCGATCCCAGCTACAACGGCGGCGCCGGCACCGTCACCGCCTGCCGCATGGCGGCCACCTCCGACCTCCTGCTGTCGCTCGCTCCCGCCGCGGTCCTCGCTCTCGGCGACAACCAGTACGAGAACGGCGCGCTCGCCAAGTACAACGCCTCCTACGGTCCGAGCTGGGGGCGCCTGAAGGCGATCACCCATCCGATCCCCGGCAACCACGAGTACCTGACCGCCGGCGCCGCCGGCTATTTCGCCTACTTCGGCGCCGCCGCCGGCACCGCCGGCCAGGGCTGGTACAGCGCCGACTTGGGCGGCTGGCACCTGGTCGGGCTCAACGCCAACTGCGCCGCCGTCGGCGGCTGCGACGCCACCTCGCCGCAGGGGCAGTGGCTGGCGACCGACCTCGCCGCCCACCCCGGCGTCTGTACCCTCGCCTTCTGGCACCACCCGCGCTTCTCCTCCGGGCCGCACGGCAACGACCCCACGGTCGCGCCCTTCTGGGAGGCGCTCTGGGCGGCCGGCGCCGACCTCGTGCTCAACGGCCACGACCACATCTACGAGCGCTTCGCGCCGCAGCGGCCGGACGGCATGGCCGACGCGAACGGCCTGCGGCAGTTCACGGCCGGCACCGGCGGCAAGGTCCTGACCATGATCGCCGCCGTGCAGCCGAACAGCGAAGCGCGCCAGGCGGCGAGCTTCGGCGTCCTGGAGCTGGCGCTCTACCCGAACGGCTACGAGTGGCGCTTCGTGCCGCTGCCGGGCTCAGCCTTCGCGGACGCCGGCGCGGCCTTCTGCCACAGCGCGGCGCCGCCGCCCGCGGCCGACTTCTATACTCTCGACCCGCCCTGCCGGCTGGCCGACACCCGTGAATCCGCCGGGCCGACCGGCGGGCCGGCGCTCGCCGCCGGGGTGACCCGCGCCTTCCCCGCCGCCGGCGCCTGCGGCGTGCCGGCCGCGGCGACGGCGGTGGCGGCCAACCTCACGGTCCTCGTCCCGGACCGCGCCGGCCACGTCAGCGCCTTCCCCTGGGGCACGCGGTACCCGGGCACCGCGACGGTCAGCTTCAACGCCGGGAAGAACCGCGCCAACAACGCGATCGTCGGGCTCGGCGTCGGCGGGAAGCTGGCGGTGGCCGCCGCCCTGCCGCCGGGCGGCACCGCCCACTTGGTCGTCGACCTCTTCGGCTACTTCCGCTAGCTCGACCGCGGAGCCCGCTGCCGGCCGCACCGGAGCCTCCGGTGGGCAGCCGGCCGGAGGCTCCGCAGACGCTCGGTGACTACGGGTCCTTCTTGTAGAAGCGCCAGAAGAAGTTCAGCGGGTGGTCCTGCTTGACCCGCTGCGTGACCTCCTTGCGGATCTTGCCGTCGGTGTTGCAGATGTTCCACTCCTTGACGTATTCCGAGAACACCCACTCCAACCGCCAGATCGGGATCTTGGTGCCGCGCGGGAAGCCGAAGACGGTCACCCACGGATCGGTCACCACGATGACCCGCGCGAGGTGCAGCCGCAGCATCAGACCCTTGAACTCCTTGAAGATCACTACGCAGTGCTGCGGCGGGATGGGCTCGGTCACCCTGATGTCCTCCTGCGGCTCGAGGATCCAGGGCGGCACGGCGGGGCTCCGCAGTTTGACCGAAAAGGAGGGCCGCAGAGGCGTCGTGAATGTCCCCAGGGTCCTCTCCTCGCCAGTCGCTTCGTCGAGCAGCGGCTCGAGGTCGGCGCAGGGCCCCGCCCTGAGCGTGTCGCCGACCGCACACTGGGCGGTGATCCTGCCGACCGCCTGCGCCACTTCGCTGATCTGCTCGATGAACAGCTTGACGTCGAGCGCCCGGCCACGCTGGGTACTGCACTTGCCCTGCCGGGCGTAGTTGCCGAGCGCGGACGCGAACCGCAGCTCGTTCTGGCGGATCGCCCGGTCGACGTCGGTCGTCTGCTTCAGCAGCTCTCCCTTGGACGGCACCACTCGGATGCCACCGTAGAGGACTTCCGGGGCGAGATCGATGGCTGTCGCCACCGTCTCGCAGCCCACATCGTCCGCCAGGACGCGAAGCACCTGATCGATTCGTTGCTGCATCGTGCTCTCGGCGGCGACCGGCTGCGGCTGCGCCCAGAGCGCCGCCCCGCCGCTCCCCAGTGCGAAGACGAACAGGACCGCGAGCGACCCTCTCTTCAACGAACGGGACCTTGCCATGATCGTGCTCCTTTCACAGGCGTCGGGTCGCCATGGCCCGACGGGCCCGGGACCAGACGAGTCCCGACGGCACGATCGGCTGAGGAAGGATCGCCTCCCCTCACAGCCGGCGGAGGCTCAGAATGGTCCGCGGGTTTTCTTGTTCCCTTGTTAGATGAGTTGCCGCAGGGGCCCGGAACGTGACTTCGGGCGCAGGATCCGGATGGC
>DASWHY010000459.1:0-7385 GCA_036397955.1 Thermoanaerobaculia bacterium
CAGTGCCCTCGGGGCGGCCCTCATGGTTCTTCTGGTCGCTCGACTCGCGCGCCCGCAAGTCATCCCGAGCGCAGCGAGGGATCGGGCGGGCGGGGCCGTTTCATTCCGCGCTGCCCTCTTCGCCGGCCTCCTCTACGCCACCAACCCCCTCCTCTGGTTCTACGCCGAGCTGCCGCTCGTCTACGCCGTCGAAGGCGGCCTCGCCGTCGCCATCGCGTACGGCGCGGTTCGCGCCTCCGAGTCCCGCCGCGCCTTCCTCCTCACCTGCGCTCTGTTCGCCCTCGCCGGCGGCCTCCGCCAGTCGACGATGGTCCTCCTCGCGCCGCTCGTCGCCTACGGCGCCTACCGCGGCTGGCGCTCCCGCCGGCTCTCCTGGCGCGCGCTCGCCGCCGGCGCCGCCCTCGCCGCGGCCCTCGTCCTCACCTGGCTCCTGCCGCTCTGGGCCCTGGCCGGCGGCTACACCGCCTACCGCCGCATCGCCGGCGAGCACTTCGCCGCCCTCCTGCCGCAGACCTCCGTCCTCTACGGCGCCGGCTGGCCGGCGCTGGCGCACAACCTGGAGGTGCTGGTGAAGTGGGCGCTCCAGGGGATGCTCCCCGGCGCCGTCGCTCTCCTCGCGCTCTGGGCGGCTACGCCGCGGGCCATCGCCGCCGGCTTGCGGCTCCTCGCTCGACGGCTCGACCGGCTCCTCGTCTGGGTCCTCCCGCCGCTCGCCTTCTTCGCCCTCTTCCACGTCACCAAGGCCGGCTACACGCTGATCCACCTGCCGGCGCTCCTCGCGGCGCTGGCGATCGCCGCCGCCCCGGCGCTGGCGGCGAGCCGCGCGCGCGCCGTCGCCGGCATCGCCCTCGCCGCGGCGCTCGGGCTCGGCCTCTTCCTCTTCGGCGCCGACCGCCGTCCCGGCCAGCCGCGCGCCTGGGCGCTGGTGCGCCACGAGCTCAACCGCGGCGCCATCGCGAGCTTCGAGCGCGAGCTGGACCGGGTGATCGAGATCGTGCGCGGCTACCCCCCGGAGACGACAGTGCTCGCCACGGTGGAGCTCTCCGGCCGCGGCGCCGCCGGCGCCGAGGGGTTCCTCTACCCCTGGCACCGCCACTTGCAGTGGTACCTGCCGGAGTACCAGGTCGTCTTCGTCGTCCCGGAGGAGGACTTCGCCCTCGCCGCCCGCGGCCACGAGCCCTTCCAGAAGGCCCTCTCCCAGCTCGCCCTCCCGGCCGAGACGCGCCGCCTCCTCTTCGTCCTCTCCGAGCCCCCCGGCGCCCGCCTCCGCCTAGGCCCCGGCCTCGTCGCCCTCGGCGGCAAGTCCTTCTGGATCGCCGAAGTCCCCTTCCGCGGCAGGCTTCAGCTCGGGCCTTTCCTCCTCACCACCGATCGCCGCCGCGCGGCCTGAAGCGGCTCCGATCAGGATTGTGGAGGCTGCAGCCTGATCCGCTTCTTGAAGATGATGATAATGGTCTCCTCGAAGACCACGCTGACCGCGATGATGATCAGGATCTCCTTCTTGATGAACACCACGAGCTCTTCGAGGACCTCGGTGCTGGCGAGGGGCAGGCCGCGGACCCTCTCCTGCAAGGCCAGAAGGTCTCGCCGCCTCTCGACGGCCTCCGCTTCGAGACGCTCCATCGAGGCCTCGAACTCCTTGACCCGTCCTTCCGCCGCGTCGTGAGGGGCGGCGAAGAGCCGGGTCATGGCGTCGATCGAGCTGTACATGAGAGCGCGCGCTTTGGCTTCCAGAGCGATGAGCTCTCGTCGCAGCCTCCGGTTCTCTTGGGGATTGTTGGACTCGGCCATCACGTGTCTCCTTCGCGGGGCTGATTTGCCCATTGGCGAGCTATTCGCCGGTCACTCCGGTTTTCCGACAAGCCCACCGGCAGCCCTTCCAGGAGCGTCTTGTCTGCTCTTGGCCTTGAGCCTGTGATATCTTGGATTTAAAGGAATCTCTACCGGTCTCTCCGGGCGAGGGGGTTGCGCCGCGTGCAAGGCACCCCTTCCAAAGCTCTCGTCACGCAGGCCCTGGCCGGGCACGAGCCGGCGCTGCAAGGGCTCGTCGACCTTCTGACTCCTGTCATTCAGGCGCGCGTCGCCCGCGCGCTCCTCGCCTTCCGCTCACCCAACGACGCCCGCCCGGTGCGGCCGCAGGTCGAGGACCTGACGCAGGAGGTCTTCCTCGTCCTCTTCGCCGACGGCGGGCGCGTGCTGCGAAGCTGGCGGCCGGAGCAGGGGCTGTCGCTCGAGAACTTCGTCGGCCTGGTGGCGCGGCGGCGGGCCATCTCTTGGCTGCGCAGCGGCAAGCGGAGCTCCTGGCGGGAGGACCCGACGCTCGACGGCGCCGGTGCTCCCGAGCCGGCGGCGGAGGAGGACCCCGAGGGGGAGGCGGCGGGGCGCGAGGAGATGCGGCTCCTCCTGCGCCGCCTGCAGGAGGAGCTGAGCCCGCTCGGATGGCGCCTCTTCGAGCTGCTCCTGGTGCAGGAGCGGCCGGTCGAAGAGGTCGAGCGCCGCACCGGGATGAGCCGCGACGCCCTCTACGCCTGGCGCAGCCGTCTGCGCCGCCTGGCGCGCCGGCTGCTCGCCGAGATCCAAGGCGCATCGGTCAGACCGACGCCGGCGCCGGCGAATTTCCAGGGAGGATGCTGACGCATGCGCGACGACGAGCTCCTGCGGCAGTTGGCCGACCTGGCCCGGCAGGAGGAGGAGGAGGAGAACCGGCTGCCGCTCGACCCACGATGGGACGCCCTGGCGGCGGGGACTCTGCCGCCGGCGGAGGCCGAGGCGCTGCGGGCCGAGGCGGAAGCCTCGCCCGAGAAGCGGGCGGCGTACGAGGCCTTTGCGCCGCTCGGTGAGGAGTTCCGGGAGCGCATGGTCGCGACGGCGCGGGCCGGGCTCGCGCCGGCGGCGCCGGCGAAGTCGGCTGCGGCGCCGCGGTCGTCTCCTGCGCCTCGCCTGCCGCTCGACCGCCGCCAGCGTCGCCTCTGGCTGAGCGGAACGGCCGCAGCCGTCGTGTTGGCGGCCACGGTCGTCCTCGTCCTGCTGCTCCCCGGACTCGGCTCGGAGCCCCTGCCCCCCTACGCGGCGCGCCTGGCCGGTGGCACGCAGGAATGGCGCGGAGGCGAGACGGAGGTGCCGGCGGCGGAGGCGCCAGCGGTGCCCGTCTTCGCGCCGGGCAACCGCCTGGAGCTCCTCTTCAGGCCGGAGCGGGCGGTGGGAGGCCGGCTGGCGGTCGAAACGTTCGTCTCCCGCGATGGCGGGCTCGTGCCCTGGACGGCGCCGGTCGAGATCTCCGAGCACGGCGCGGTGCGGCTCGAAGGCGTCATCGGGGAGGAGGTGCGCCTGCCCCCCGGGGAGGCGACCCTCGTCGTCGCCATCGGCCGCGCGGGGTCGCTCCCTGGAGCCGCCGCACTGGCGGCGCGGCTCCGGGAGCTGCCGCGCCGTGGCGGGGCGGCTTGCCTACCGGTCGCGCGCGAGGCGCTTCTGTGCGCGGCCACGGTGGTCTTGCGGCGGGAGCGCTAGGCATGCGCCGGCGGCCATCCTGGCAGATCGCGCTGGTGCTCCTCGCGCTCACGGCGGGCTGCGGGCGGGGCCCTCGATCGGCGGACAGCGCGCCGCGTGCTCTTCCTTTCGAGTATTCGGGGTGCGAGAGCGTGCGCCGCGGCCCGGTCTGCGCTCTCGGCAAGGACCGCACGCTGCGGCTCTGGATCGGAGCGCCGCCGGGAGCGGCGGTGACCGTCGACGGCCGGCCGCCGGCCAAGCCGCCCGAGCCGCTCGCGGGCGGGCTGCTGCTCGAGCAGGCGGTGGCGTCCGGCGCGCGCGAGCTGGTGGTGGAGACGCGCCTCGGCAGCGAACGTTGGGCCTCGCGGCTGGCGCTCGAGGAACGAGACCGTTCGGCCTGGTTCGAGGCCGCCTCGGCCCTGCTGGGCGCCGGGGACCTCGCGGCGGCGCGCCGCCGGGTCGAGCCGAGGCTCACCGCGCGCTCGCCGATCGAGCGCGGCCGGGCCCTGCGGGTGCTGGCGCGAGTGGACCTCGCCAGCGGCCGCGACGAGCAGGGTGAGGAGGCGCTGCGCCAGGCCATCGCCGCGCACCGGCTGAGCGGCGCCCTCTCCGTCGAGATCTGGGATGCTACGGCCCTGGCCCACCGGCTGACCCAGCGGCGCGACTTCGCCGCCGCCCGGGCGGTGATCGCAGAGCTTCCCGACCCGGCGGGGCACGCCGACTCGGCGTCGCTGAGCGCCTACACGGAAGGCACGCTCGCGATCCTGGTCGGCGATCTCCGCACGGGGCTGCGGCGGCTGCGCGCGGCGATGGAGCACGCGGCGCGGGCGCGGTTGGTGAGCCAACACATCGCCGCCGGGCAGCTCGTGGCCCGCGAGCTTCACGCGGTGGGACGGGCGGGCGAGGCCGAGGCGCTCTTCGCGGCGCTGGAGGACGCGGCCCGCGAGGGGCTCGCGCCCTGCGATCGGGCGCTGCTCCGGACCAACCACGCCTGGGCCTGGCTCCTCGCCCGCGAGGCCGGCGCCCCGGCGGGCGACCCCCGGCCGCTCCTCACCGACGTGCTCCGGAGCTTCGACGAGGAGTGCACGGCGCTCGTCGGGCGCACCGAGGAGAGGGTCAATGCCCGCTTGAACCTGGCCTTCGACCACCTCCAGACCGGCGAAGTGGACGCAGCGCGGCGCTGGCTCGCCGAGGCGCGGCGGCTCCTGCCGCAGCCCGGCGCCAAGCTCCTCCTCTGGCAAGAGGACCTCGAGGCCCGTCTGCTGCTCGCGACAGGAGAGGCCCGGAGCGCCCTCGCCGTCTACGGCCGACTCGCCGAGCGGGCCCGCGGGACCGAGTCGCCGGAGGCCGCGTGGCGCGCCGCCCACGGCCAGGCCCGCGCACACGAGGCGCTCGGCGAGGTCCCGCGGGCCCTCGCCGCCCATGCCGCCGCCGAGGAGCTGTTGGCGCGGGCGAGTCTGCTCGTCCCCATGCACGAAGGGCGCGCCACCTTCATGGCGCAGCGTGAAGGAGCCACGCGCCGTCACCTCGACCTCCTGCTGCGCGCCGGGCGGAACGCCGAGGCCCTGGCGGTCGCTCGGCGCGCGCGGTCGCGCACCCTGCGCGATCTGCGGCTCGCGGTGCGCCTCGGGAGCCTGCCGCCGGTGGAGCGCGCGGTGTGGGACCGGGGGATGGCGGCTCACCTCGCAGCGCGCGAAGAGCTCGACCGGATGGCGGCCGAGTCCTGGCGGCTGCCGGGCGGCGAGGCGCGGCGTGCCCTCGAGCAGAGCGGACGGCGGATGCACGCCCTCCGCGGCGACCTCGAGGCGCTGCTCGCGCGGCTCGACCCGCGCGCGGCGGGGAGCGGCGAGCCGCCTCCGCTCGCGGCGGGTGAGCTGCTTCTCGCCTATCACCCACTCCCCGAGGGCTGGGTGGGCTTCGCCGCCGACGAGCACGGCACTGTGGCCCGGCGGCTCGGCCGGCTCGAAGACCTGGTGAGGAAGCCGCCAGCGCTGGCCGCCCAGGTGCTCGCCCCCTTCGCGCCGCAGATCCGGCGGGCGCGCCGCGTGCGCGTGCTGCCCTACGGCGTCCTCCGCGGCGTGGACTTCCACGCCCTGCCATTCGGCGGCGAGGTGCTGCTGGCGGCGAAGCCGGTGGTCTACGCGCTCGACTTGCCGGCAGGACCTGCCACGTCGGCTCGGCGCCGCGGGCGAGCGGTCGTCGTGGGCGATCCCGCGGGGGACCTCCCCGGCGCGCGCGCCGAGGCCCGCCGAGCGGGGGCGGCGCTCGCGGCCGCGCAACCCGACTGGACGGTCGAGCGGCTGCTCGGCCGCCAGGCGACCGGACCGGCCGTCCGCCGGGCCCTGGCCGGGAGCGTCCTCTTCCATTACGCCGGCCACGCCGTCGCCGCCGGCTGGGACAGCTTCCTGCCGCTGGCCGGCGGCGGCCGGCTCACCGTCGACGACGTGCTGGCTCTCCGGCGTTCTCCCGCCTGGGTCCTGCTCTCGGGCTGCGAAACGGCGGCGAGCGCCGAGGAGAGCGCGGTGGAGTCGATGGGCCTCGCCCACGCCTTCCTCAGCGCCGGCGCGGAGGCGGTCGTCGCCGCCGTCCGGCCGCTGCCGGACCGCGAGGCCAGGGCCCTGGTCGAGGCGTTCTACGCCGAGCTTCCCCGCGCCGCCTCGCCCGCCGAGGCGCTCCGCCGCGCCCAGCTCGCCCGGCGCGGCGGCAGCAGGAGCGGCGCTTGGGCGAGCTTCCGCGCCTTCGCCCCGTAGGCGGGGTTTGGGGGCGCTGTCAGAGCGCACGGGTCGGCGGCGAATTCCGAGGCGAGAATGTGGCATTCCCAATCCGCTGCGCTGAGGAGGGATTCGCGATGTCCGCAACATCATCCGTCCACCGGCTGAGGCTCTTTCTCGCGGCGGGGCTCGGAGGTTGGGCGCTTCTCGCCGGCGGCTGCGGCGGTCGTGGGAAGAGCTTTCCGTGCCCCGAGTGCCCCATCCCGATCGCGCGCGCGACGCCCGAGCGGGCCTGCCCGAATTGGCGGTGGATCGGCGTCCTGGGCGACCGCGTCGCGGTCTGCCCGCGGCCCGCGGACCCCGCGTGGACCGTGCGCCCGCTGTTCGAGGACCCGGGTGGGACCCCCATCCCGCCGGGCCTCAGCCGGTTTTGCCTCTACGAGCACGACGGGGCCGGAGCGGACCTCACGCAGGAGAAGCCGGGTCTCATCGACATCCAGAGAGACTGCATGGCCGTCCTGCCGGCGGCTTCCAGCCTCGTCGAGTCGGCCTATCCCGATCTCCAACGGCGGTTCCTGTTCGAGGCTGGGGGGATCACCGACTTCCCGCCGCAGCCGCCGGCAGGGAGCCCTTCCGTACGGCTCGCGCTACTCGACACCGCCCCCAACTTCGACGAGCCGGCTGCGAACCCGAACAACCGCTCCCCCCACGGCTACACCCTCGCCAACATGGCGAAGAGGCTGGCCTGTGCGGCCGGCGACTGCACCGCCACGATCACCGCGCGGCTCGCCCTTCCCTGGGTGGTCTACGAACCTTCCTCGCGTGCGCTCAGCGTGCGGGACGACGTCCGTGGGGGGTTCGTGGGGATGATCGGGGAGCTCGCGGAGGCCAGCCGCGCGGAGGTGGTGGCCTGGCAGGCGGGCGACGCCGCCAAGCCTCTCGTCCTCAACCTTTCCGTCGGCTGGAACCCCGTGTTCGGCGGCGGGGAGGCCACCGTCGCCGCGATGCCTCCCGCCGCCCAGGCCGTCCACGCCGCGCTCGCGGATGCCCTTTGCCGCGGCGCAGCGGTCATTGCGGCGGCCGGCAACCTGACGTGGGGCCCGGAGGTCGAGCCGAGCGAGGGGCCCCTCCTGCCGGCGGCGTGGGAGGGTCGCGACGCGCCCACAGAGGCCGACTGCGGCGCCGCCC
>DASWHY010000460.1:0-4851 GCA_036397955.1 Thermoanaerobaculia bacterium
CGGCAGCAGCCGCCCGACGAAGAGGACGCCGCGCCGCCCGCCCTCCGTAGCGGGAGGCGCGTACCGCTCGACGTCGATCCCGGCGTAGATGATCTTGGCCCGCGAGTTCACTTGCGCGAACTGCTCGCGGGCCTTCTCCGCGATGAGCAGGAAGCCGTCGACCAGCCGATCGATGGGCAGCCAACGCCGCAGCGTCAGGCTCGCACCGCCCCCGACATCGGTGACGAAGGACTTCTTGCCCAGCGCGCGCGCCAGCAGGACGGAGGTGTCGGTGAGCAGGGTGTTCCAGCAGACGCAGTGGACCACGTCGACGTCGGCGAGGGCGGCGGCCAAGCGGAAGGACAAAGGGTTGAACCGCTCGCCACGGACGTAGAGCAGCGGCCGGTAGGTGCGGACGTCGAGACTCCCTTCGCGCGATCGTCCCGGATGATTTCCGAACGTGATCAGCCGCGTCTCCACCCGGCGCGCCAGCGCCCTCGCCAGCTCCAGCGCGTAGCGCTCGCCGCCCCCATAGGTGCCGTTGGTGCCGAAAGGGATCGGATACACGACCGCCACGCGCGGTGAGCCCGGCCCGCGAGCGGCGGTCATGCCCAGCTCACCCAGGACGGCCGGGTGAAGCCGACGAGGTTGATGGCGACCTGCGAGATCGCACCCACGATCCTGGTCAACAACCCGAACAGCAGCACGTCGTACGCCGTGGACAGCGGCAGCATGGCGATCGCGGTGGCCTGTACGGCGAGAAGGACGACGAGAGCGGGAGCCTGCCACCGGGTCCAGGAACGGGCCATGTTGATCGCTACGCCATAGCCGTCGAGCAGAGCAAGGCCCGCTCCGGCGACGACCAGGAGCAGCTCGCGGTTGAGACCGGAGTAGCGCTCGCCCAGGAGCCAGAGGAAGGGGCGCGGGGCCGCCCAGGCGATGGCGAGGAGCGCCACCGCCACGGCGGCGAGGAGGGCGCCGAACTGCAGGTAGCGCCGGAAGTAGAGACGCTCGTCGGCGAGGCGCGCGAGGCGCGGCAGGAAGACGACGCCGGTCAGACCCGAGAAGAGGCCGACGATCAGCCCCAGTCGCCCGAGCGCGCCGACCTCGGCGATCGTGCGCGCCTGTCCGAAGGCGGCGGCGAGCCAGACCACGAGCGGTGCTTGGAAAGCGAAGTAGAAGGCGCTCGGCAAGGTCGGCAGGAGGTAGCGGAGGACGCGCTTGCGGTAGGCGGCGAGAGGCGCGGTGGCCGCGGCCTTCGCTTCCCCGGGCTCGGCTCCGGCGGCCAGCCGCACGACCAGGGCGGTGCCGGCGGCGGTGGCGAGGATGGCGAGCCACGCCTCGCGCCAAGCGAGGATCACGAGGAGAGCGGTCGCCCCGAGCCGCAGCAGCGCGCCGGCCAGCTCCGCGCGGTAGGAGCGGCCGTAGCGGTCTTCCAGGCGCAGCATGAGGAGGCGCAGCGAGGAGTCGATCTGGAACCAGACGCAGAGCAGGATGCCGAGAACGACCGGTAGGGACGCGCGGGCGCCGAACCCCTCGGCGGCGGCCGCCGCCGGGAAGACGGCGACAACCGCCAGCGCGCCGAGCAGGAAGGCGCCGCGGCGCAGCGACAGGACCGCCTGGCGGTAGGGCTCGAACGCCGCGCCCCCCTGCTCGCGGTGGAAGAAGTGGAGGAGCGAGCCGGTGCTCCCCAGGTCGGTGAGGAACGTGAACATCCCGACGACCGAGACCGCCAGGGTGTAGAGCGCGAACTCGCGCACCGGCAGCGCCCGCACCAGCAGCAGCCCGGCGGCGATGCCCGCCAACTGGGTCACGGTCTGGGTCGAGAAGTAGGCGGCGAAGATGCCGCTCCAGCGCTTGACGCGGGCGAGCGGCCCCGCCGGCGCCAGGGCGACCGTGGCGGCGTCCATCACGCCGCCCTTCCCGCGCCGGCCGCCAGCTCGATCCCATGCTCCGCCAGCACCCGCCGCGCCACGAGACGCGACTGCGCGCCCAGGCCCTCCGGCGCCGCCGGCCCCTCGCCGCCGGCGGCGAGCCAGGGGACGACCGGCACGTAGAAGCCGGTCTTGGCGCGATGGAAGACCGCGTCCGGCAGCTCGGGCGCGGCCTGCCGCACCAGCTCCCGCTTGCCCGCCGAGCGCGCCGGCTCGAAGCCGAGCGCGGCGAAGCGCGCGAGGAGCCAGGCGTCCACCAGCGGCACGCGCAGCTCCAGCGAGTGGGCCATCGCCGCCCAGTCGGCGTCGCGCAGGAGCTGGTTGCGCAGGTAGTGGCGGGTCTCGAGCCGCTGCACCGCGAGCCAGGCCCCGGCGTGCCCGTTACCCGCCGCGAGGTTACGCGCCGCGTCGGCCACGGGGTCGTAGGCGGCGAGCCCTTCGGCCGCCGCGTCGGCGCCGAGCAGCGCCGGCAGCTCTTCGGGGAGGTACAGGGCGCGGCGGAGAAAGTAGGCGCCGGGCAGCGTGCCGCCGTGGCGGAGCGCCCCTGCGATCTTCGGCCGCCCGCCGAAGGCGCGCCGCGCGACGGCGGGCCAGAGCGACGGCAGGCCCGGTACCCGCTGTGCGCGCCGCGCTTGGCGCTGGAGGCGCGGCACGTCGGCGAACGACGGGTAGCCGCCGAAGAGCTCGTCGCCGCCGAGGCCGGAGAGCGCCACCTTGATCCCCGCCTCGTGCGCCGCCTTGCTCACCAGGAAGACGTTGAACCCGTCGATTGCCGGCTGGTCCATGGCGTCGAGCGCCGCCGGCCAGAGGTCGAGGAAGTCCTCCCGCCGCACGCTGCGCTCGACGTGGAGGGTGCCGAGCCGGCGCGCCACCTCGGCGGCCAGCGGCCCCTCGTCGCGCTCGGTGCCGGCGAGGACGTCGAAGCGCAGGGTGAACGTGGTCGGCGGCTCGGGCGCGGCGCGGCGGGCAAGCGCCGCGACCAGCGTCGAGTCGAGCCCGGCCGAGAGGAAGACCGCGACCGGCACGTCCGAGACGAGGTGGGCGCGGACCGAGTCGGCGAGCGCCGCGGCCGCGTCGCCCGCTCCGTCCGCCTCGGGCTCCGGCGCCGGCTCGACGGCGAATGGCTCCGGCCCCTCGATCCGTCCGTCGCGCACCCGCAGGCGGTGGCCGGCCGGCAGCGCGCGCACGCCGCGGCGGATCGTCCAGGGCTCCGGCACCGAGCCCCAGAGCAGGAACCCCGCGAGCCCCGCCGGCTCGACGCCGCGCGACACCGCGCCGCCCGCCTCCAGCGCCTTGACCTGCGACGCGAAGCGGAGGACGCCGCCCTCGACGGCGTAGTAGAGCGGCTTCACCCCCAGCGGGTCGCGGGCGAGGAGGAGGGTCTGCTCCGCCTCGTCCCAGAGGGCCAGCCCGAACATACCGCGCAGGCGGTGGAGCATCGCCGCCCCCTCGCGCGCGTAGAGCGCCAGCAGCACCTCGGTGTCGCTCTGCGAGCGGAAGCGCCGGCCCTCCCGCTCCAGCGCCGCGCGCAACTCGCGGAAGTTGTAGATCTCGCCGTTCAAGACCGCGTGCAGGCGGCCGTCGGCCGAGGCCATCGGCTGCGCGCCGGCGGCCGAGAGGTCGAGGATGGCGAGGCGCCGGCTCGCCAGGGCGGCGCGGCCGTCCGGGGAGATCCAGTCCCCGGCGCCGTCGGGCCCGCGCACCGCCATCCGCTCGCGCGTGCGCAGCAGCTCCTCGCGGTCGAGCGGGGGCGCCGCGGGAGAGAGGCGGAGGAGGCCGTTGATGCCGCACATCTCAGGCGGTTCTCGTGAGCAGGTCGAGGTGCGGCGCCAGGCGCTCGCGGAAGCGCTCGGCGGTGAAGTCGCGGAGGAAGCGGCGCCGGCCGGCCTCGCCGAACCGTTGTGCGAGATCGGGCGCGGCGAGGAGGCGCGCCAGCGCCGCGGCCAGCTCCGCCCTGTCGTCCGGCGCGACGAGGAGGCCGGTCTCGCCGTCCGCGACCACCTCCTCGGCGGCGCTGGCGCGCACCGCGACGCAGGGCTTGCCGGCGCGCATCGCCTCGAGGTAGACGAGCCCGAACCCCTCGCCGCGGCTGGGCATGGCGAAGAGCGCGCAGCGGCGGTAGAGCTCGGCGAGCGTCGCCTCGCCGACGAAGCCGGTGAAGGCCACCCGCTCGCCCAGCCCGAGCGCCGCGGCGCGCGCTTCGAGGCGCGGCCGGTCCTCGCCGTCGCCGGCGACGACGAGGCGCGCGCCGGGGACCGCGGCGAGGGCGGCCAGCAGCTCGTCGTGCCCTTTGTAGCGCTCGCGCGGGTCCATCCGCCCGACGATCAGCACGAAGCCCTCCCCGAGCCGTGTCGCGAGCGCGCGGTCGACCGGCCCGGCCGGCACACGGTCGGAAAGCGCCAGCGGCACGACCCGCGCCCGCTCGAGGCCGGGGCAGAAAGGGCGGGCGCGCTCGAGGGTGTGACGCGAGATGGCCAGCACGGCGGCGGCGAGGCGGACGGCGCGGGCGCGGTCCCAGGAGAGGCGGCGCCAGGCCTCGATGCCGAGGAGGACGAGGAGGTAGGGGGCGCGCAGCGGCGCCGGCAGGACCGCCTGGAGACGGGCGGGGCCGAGGAGGTCGAAGACGTAGGCCTCGTGGCGGCGGCGGAGCTGGCCGCGCCAGGCGGCGCCGGCCAGCGCTAACGGGCGGCCGGCGAAGCCGCGGGAGGGCGCCCCCGCGGGACCCTCCCCGCGCAGCGCCAGCACTCGGAAGCCGGTTCCCTGCTGCCGCGCGAAAGCGGCGCAGGCGTCGGCCAGGAGGCGACCTGCCGCGGCCCGCCCGCCCCCTTCGGGCTCGAGGCCGGCCGAGACGAAGACCAGGTCGCGGCGGCGGGGCGCGGAGACGGACCAGGGCACCGTCGGTGCGGGTTCGGGATGCGGCACGATGCGGGACTTCGAC
>DASWHY010000461.1:0-3726 GCA_036397955.1 Thermoanaerobaculia bacterium
CGCCCGCCAGCAGGTAGGGCTGCGGCGCCCTCCAGACGGGCAGCCACTCCGGGTTGAACGCCGGGAGACCGCGCAGGCCGGCGGCGATGCCGAAGGGGACGGAGAAGACCTTGGCGCCGTACGGGTTGGCGAGGAGGGCGAGGGCGGCGGCCGCCGGCAGCCCGAGCACGGCCCGCCAGGGGAAGCGCGCGCCGAGGAGGTAGGCGGCGACGAGCGGCGGCGCCAGCAGCGCGCCGGGGTGGAAGTTCACCCACACCGCGACGAGGCCGGCGAGGAGCAGCGCGTCCCGCCACCCGGCGCTCCCCCGCCGCCGCAACCTCTGGAGAAGGACCAGCAGGAGCACAGTGCCGGCGAGGCTCGCCAGCTCCGGCCGCAGGAAGAAGCGCCCGCGCGCGCCGAGCACCGCCGCCACGACCACGATCACCGCCGCCGCGAGCGGCGCCCCGGCGCGCCGCAGCTCGCGGAGGAGGAGCGCCGCGATGCCCACGACGAGGAGCGTCCGCGCCACCACTAGCGCCGGGAGCCCGCCCAGCCGCTCGAGCGCGGCGATGACGACCTGGAACAGCCACTCGTGGTCCACCCACGGCGTGTGGTCCGAGGTGAAGCGGAAGGGGTCGAACCGCGGCACGCGGCGGTGCTCCAGGATCCAGCGTCCGGCGGCCAGGTGCCAGAAGGTGTCGTAGGCGCGGAGGCGCAGGGTCCCCGCCACGGCGGCGAAGGCCAGACAGGCGGCGAACAGGAGGCGGGGCAAGCGGTGAGAGAGTATCAATCAGGGTAAGGTCTTCTTCATGACCCTCGCCGCGCCGCTCGTTCCCCCGCCCGCGCCCCCGATCCCCGCGCCCACCGGCCGCGCGGCGCTCGACCGCGCCGTCGCCGACCTCCAGGCCCGCAAGGCCGATTGGCCGCGGGTGAGCGTCGCCGAGCGGCGGGCCCTCCTCGCCGCGCTCCGCCGCAGCTTCCTGCCGGTGGCGGAGCGGTGGGCCGTCGCGGCGGCGGCGGGCGCCGGGCTCGCGCCGGGATCGCCCCCGACCGGCGTCGAGTGGCTCATGGGGCCGCAGCTCGTGCTGCGCAACCTGCGGTTCCTCGACCGCTCGCTCGGGGAGATCGAGCGCCACGGCCGACCGCGCATCCCGGGCGGGGTGTGGACGCGTCCGGACGGCCGCGCCGTCGCCGGCATCGTTCCGCTCGACGTCTGGGACCGGCTCCTCTACGGCGGCATCCGCGCCGAAGTCTGGATGCAGCCCGGCGTCACCGCGGCGCAGGTGCCGGAGACCCAGGCGGTCGCCTACCACGCGGCAGAGCGGCCGGGGGGCGTGGTCCTGGTGCTCGGCGCCGGGAACGTCTCTTCGATCGGGCCGATGGACGCGCTCTACAAGCTGTTCGTCGAGGACCGCGTAGTGGTCTACAAGACCAACCCCGCCAACGCCCACCTCGGGGTGCTGCTCGAAGAGGGGTTCCGGCCGCTCGTCGAGCGCGGCTTCTTCCGGCTGGTGCACGGCGGCGCCGAGGAAGGCGCCTACCTCTGCCGGCACCCGGGAATCGAGGAGATCCACATCACCGGCTCGGACCGCACCTACGAAGCGATCGTCTTCGGGCCGGGCGCCGAGGGGGAGGAGCGGAAGCGGCGCGGCGCGCCCCTCCTCGCCAAGCCGGTGACCGCGGAGCTGGGGAACGTGAGCCCGGTGATCGTCGTCCCGGGACCCTGGAGCGACGCCGACCACGCCTACCAGGCCGAGTACCTGGCGACGATGCTGGCCACCAACGCCGGCTTCAACTGCAACGCGTTACGCGTCATCGTGCAGCACGCCGGCTGGGAGGGTCGCGGGCGGCTCCTCGACGCCGTGCGCGCGCTCCTTGCCCGCACCCCGACGCGCCGGGCCTGGTACCCGGGCGCGGCGGAGCGCTGGCGGGCCTTCGTCGGCGCCCATCCGGAGGCCGAGCGGTTCGGGGCGGAGGGGGAAGGGCGGCTCCCCTGGACGCTGATCGCCGGCCTCGATCCCGAGCGCCGCGACGAGATCTGTTTCACCACCGAGGCCTTCTGCGGCCTGGCCGCCGAGACGGCGCTGCCGGCGGGCGGCGCGGCCGAGTTCCTGGAGCGGGCGGTCGCCTTCTGCAACGAGCGGCTGTGGGGGACGCTCAACGCGACGGTCGTCGTCCACCCCGCGACGCTCGCCGAGCCGGGGATGGCCGACGCGCTCGACCGGGCGATCGCCGGACTGCGCTACGGCACCGTCTCGCTCAACCACTGGGCGGCGGTGGGCTATGCCCTCGTCGCCCCCCCCTGGGGCGCCTACCCCGGCCACCCGGCGCGCGACATCCAGTCCGGAACCGGTGTCGTGCACAACACGCTGATGTTCTCGCGCGTCGAGAAGACCGTCGTCCGCGGCCCCTTCCGCGGCTTCCCGAAGCCGCCATGGCTCCTCACCCACCGCCGCCAGCACGACCTCTTCCCCCGCCTCACCCGCTTCGAGGCGCACCCCTCGCCGCTGCAGCTCCCCGGGATCTTCGCCGCCGCGCTGCGGGGGTGAGCCGGAGCCCACCCCCGCAGGACTCAGAAGGTCACTGATCGCAGGAGGTGACCGTTTCGCACGTGGTGCAGAAATCGGTCTCGACGTCGATCGGCGGCGGCGGTGTGCCGCCGTTGCAGGTGTCCGTGCCGCTGCCGCCGTCGAGGGTATCGCTGGCGGTGCCGCCGTTCAGGGTGTCGTTGCCGCCGCCACCGTTGAGGCTGTCGTTGCCGCCGAGGCCCGTGAGGACGTTGGCGTTGCCGTCTCCGGTCAGCGTGTCGTCGCTGCCCGAGCCGGTCAGGTTCTCGATCGTGTTCAGCGTGTCGCCGTCGGAGGCGGAGCCGGGGCTTCCCAGAGTGGCGTTGATCGCCGAGTCGTAGACCGCGGTGTCCGTCCCGTTGTTGCCGGTGATCACGTCGGCGCCGCCGAGGCCCTTCAGGGTGTCGTCGCCGCCACGCCCCGTGAGGGTGTTGTTGTTGCCGTCTCCCGTCAGCGTATCGGCGCTGTCCGAGCCGACCAGGACCTCGATACTGGTAAGCGTGTCGGTCCCCGATCCGTCGTCGGCGGAGCCGGGGCTGCCCAGAGTGGCGGTGACCGCCGAATTGAACCGCACCGTGTCGGTGCCGCTCCCTCCATCGAAGGAGTCGACGCCCGGCTCCCCGATGATCACGTCGTTCCCACCCTCGCCGAAGATGGTGTCGTCCCCGAAACCGCCGCAGATCGTGTCGCCGCCGCCGGCGCCGCTGATCGTGTCGCTGCCGCCGAGGCCGCAGATGACGTCGGCGTTGGGGGTGCCGCCGAGGGTGTTGTTGCCGCTGGTCCCCTCGATCGTGCAGGTCAGGCCGTTGCAGGTCGCGGCGCCGGCGGGAGCCGCCAGCAGCCACGCACCGAGCAGGGCGAAGCCGCAAAAGACCCTGAACCCAGATGCTGTCCTCATGATGTCCTCCTTTCTCCCCACCATGGGGAGGTTGAGGACTATGTTATCTCTTCCTTTCGAGAATAGCTATAGGACTATTGACTGGCCTTCTCCGCGCAGCCATAGACCAGCACTGGGGTCTCGAGCGGCACCATGCGCGGGAGGCGGTGGGAGGCGAACATGGGGATGCGGATGCAGCCGTGGCTGGCGGGGCGGGGCGGGACGTCGTAGCTGCCGTGGATGGCGATGCCGCCGACCAGGTACATGGGGTTGTGCATCATGCCGAGCAGGCTCTCGTGCCAG
>DASWHY010000462.1:0-7869 GCA_036397955.1 Thermoanaerobaculia bacterium
ATGCGGTCGAGCTCGGTCAAGACTGACTGCTTGACCGGCAGCCGCTCGACGACCGCCTCGACGACCAGGTCGGCGGCGGCGAGCGGCGCCAGCTCGCCGTACGCGGCGACCCGCGCGCCGGCGGCGTCGCGCTCCGCCGGCGCCAGCTTCCCCGTGGCGACCAGCCGCTCGGGGCCCTTGGCGATCTGCGCCCGCCCGTGCTCCAGCGCCGGCGCCGCGACGTCCACCAGCACGACGTCGTAACCGCTCTGCGCCGCCACCTGCGCGATCCCCTGCCCCATCGTCCCGGCGCCGACCACGCCGAGCGTGCGCACCTCCTGCATTCCACCTCCCGTGCCCCGCGCCGCCGCAGGGAACTGGGGAGCCTAGGGGATCACCTGTAGGTGGTCAAGGCGACAACGGCGCCCACGGCTCCCGGCGCCGATCGTACCCCGCGAAGGGTTCCGCGCCCCGCCGCCTCACCGGCGCACCTCACCGCCAGGCCCCGCCAGCCGCTCCGCCAGCTCCGGCGGGGCGGCGGCCACGTACTCCTCCAGCTCGCGCGCGGCGCGGGCGGCCAGGGGGTGGTCGAAGCGGCGGTAGCAGTCGGCGCGGTGGGCGAGGAAGCTGCGGTTCCAGGGGACGTGCGGCTCGAAGGGGACGAGGGTCTCGACGCAGAGGTCGGGGCGGCGGAGGGTGCGCGCCAGGTCCATGCGGAGCTGCAGGCGCGGGAACTCGAAGAGGCCGGCGGCCCAGGGCTCGGCGAGGGCGTGGAAGAGCTCGAGCCCGACGGCCGGCTCGACCTGCGCCACCGGCACGGCGACGCGCAGCGCGCGGGCGCCGAACTGCATGTGGACCCAGGGATCGGTGCGCAGGGCGCGGGCGACGCCGAGGAGCCGCCGCCCCGCCGCCGCCGGCCGGCCGGCCGACTGGTCGAGGACAGCGAGCGCCAGCTCGGCCTCCAGCGGCTGGTGGCGGCGCAGCGCCTCGGCCGCGGGCGCCGCCGCCGCGTCGCCGGCCACCGCCAGGCACTCGGCGACGAGCAGGCGGTCGAAGTGCGAGGCCGGCGCCGCCGGCTGCTGCCGCCAGGCGGCGCAGGCGCGCGACACCTGCCCTTCGACCCACGCCTGGCGGGCGACCTGGCGCAGCGCGGCGTTCGGCTCGGCACCGGGCGCCGGCGGCGGGAGCCCGCCGCCGAGCCAGGCCAGGCGGGCGGAGCGGAGCTCGTCGAGCCGTTCCCAGTCCAGCCGGCCGGCGGCGAGCGGCGGGCGGCCGGCGCCGCGCGCCCGCGCCAGCTCGTGGAGCTCGGCGATCTTGAACAGCCCGGTCCGCCCGAGGTTGCGGGCGAAGCCGAACTCGAGGATCGAGCGGTCGTCGGTGTTGCGCCAGCGCCCCTCCTCGGCACCGAGGGCGCGGGCCAGCGCGGGCGTGGCGGTGAAGCCGGTGTAGAAGCCCTCGGCGCCGCCGACCCCCCAGGTCCAGTCGAGGGCGCTGCGGTAGGGCTCGCGGGCGGCGCGGGCGCGCACCCGCGCGGCGTCGTGGCGCAGCGGCTCGCGGCTGGCGAGGAGCAGCAGGTCCACCTCGCTCACCTGCCAGCTCTCGATCGCCGGGAAGACCGTGCCGAGGGTGGCGTAGACGGTGCGCACGAGCTGCGCGTCCACCTCGTAGCCCTGGAGCCACTGCGCGAAGATGCCGCCCGGCGCCAGGCGCTCGATGGCGGCGCGGTAGAAGTCCTCGGTGAAGAGGCTCGCCACGCCGGCGCGGTAGGGGTTCGAGGGCTCCGAGAAGATGACGTCGTAGCGCTCGCCGGTGGTGAGCAGGAGCTCGCGCCCGTCGCCGATCTCGACCCGCACCTTGGGGTGAGAGAGGACGTGGTGGTTGACGCCGTCGCAGGCGCGCGCCACCTCCAGCACCGCCGGCTCGAGCTCGACGACGTCCACCCGCTCCATCGTCGGCACCTCGGCCAGCCAGCCCGCGGTCGAGCCGGTGCCCAGGCCGATGACCAGGCTGCGGCGGGGGTTAGGGTGGAGCATGGTGCCGACGAGGCCGCTCATCACCTGCGTCGGTGCGTCGCCGCGCGCGCTGCCGTCCGACTTGCCGTTGACCAGGAAGGCGTAGTCGTCGGCGGCCATCAGGGCGACGCTGCTCTCGACGCCGTCGCGCTCCCAGACCATCCCCTGGCGCCGCTCGTGGATGGCGCGCCGCAGGTCGTTCGGTCCGTCCCAGGACGTGGGCATGCGGCCGGCGCCGATGGCGCCGTGGCGCCAGAAGGCGGTGGGGCCGGTGGCGGCGCAGAGGAGGAGGGCGAGGGCGCCGGCGGCGGCGGGGAGGAGGGCGGCGCGGCGCGGCGCGCCGGCGCGCAGGTCGGCGAGCGCCGCCAGGGCGGCGAGCGCGACGAGCAGGACCGCGACCAGCCGCCAGACGCCCGGCGCGGTGAGCAGCGGCAGGAGGCCGAAGCCGCCGGCGATCGAGCCCACCACCGCCCCGACGGTGTTGGCGGCGTAGGTGAGCCCCACCTCGCGCCCCACCCGCCGCCGGCCGCTGCCGAGGAGACCGATCAGGAGCGGAAACTGGTAGCCGGCCACCAGCGCCGCCGGCAGCACGACGACGAGCGTGACCAGCGTCCAGGCCAGGACGAGGGCGGCGAAGCCGGCGTTGCCGAGCGGCCGCAGGATCGCGGCGAGGACCGCCAGCCGGTCGCCCAGGGCGAAGGGCAGGACGAGGAAGAGCGCCTCCAGCGCGCAAGTGCCGGAGAAGGCGAGCAGCGTCGGCCGGCGCCGCCGCGGCTGCGCGCCGTAGACGAAGCCGCCGAGGCCGATGCCCAAGAGCGCCACCGCCAGGATCAGGCCGAAGGTGTAGGAGGAGCCGCCGAGGATCGGCGCCAGCATCCGGTACCAGACCAGCTCCATGAGCAGGAAGGCGAAGCCGACGAGGGCGGCCGCCGTCGGCACCAGCCAGCGCGCCGGCGTCGCCGCGCCCTCGGCGGGCGATCCCTCGCGGGCCGGCGGCACGGTCTCCGCCGGGACCGCGGCGGGCGCGGCCGCGGGCTCCGCCGCCGGCGGCCCGAGCGCCAACCGCCGCGCCGTGAGCGCGACGAGCAGGTTGACGAGCGCCGCGACCCAGATGCTCTTCCGCGTGCCGAGGATTTCGAGCGCGAAGAACGTGGTGACGACGGCGCCGGCGACCGCGCCCAGGGTGTTGGCGGCGTAGAGCAGCCCGACCAGGCGCCGGCCGCGGTCGGCCGAGCGCTCGACGGCCCGCGCCACGGCGGGGAGCGTCCCGCCCATCAGGAAGGTGGGGACGCCGAGGACCAGCGCCGCGAAGGCGAGCCGCACGCCGGTGCCGGCGGCGAGCCCCATCCGCCCGCTGCCGCCGAGCGCTATGTAGAGGTCGCGGACGAGGGCGATCAGCCAGGGGGAGAGCCCGGCCGCGGCCGCGATCCCGGCCTCGAGGTAGGCGTAGAACAGGAGCGGCACCGGCTTGCGGTCGGCGCGCGGGCCGAGGAGCAGGCTGCCGAAGCCGAGCCCGGCCATGAAGATGGCGAGCACCGCTGCCGAGGAGGCGGTGGAGGCGCCGAAGACCAGGCGCAGCATGCGCAGCCAAGCGGTCTGGTAGACGAGGGCGCAGAAGCCCGAGCCGAAGAGCAGCAGGGAGGCGCGCGCGGGGAGGGAGCGCATCGGGGCGCGGCGTACCCTACCACCGCCGCCGCGGCGGGCTCGGCGGCCGCGCGGCGCTTACGCCGGGCTTGGCTGGCGGCCGAGGCCGGCCTGGATCCGCTCTTCGAGCGCGCGACGGCGCCGCAGGACCGCCGGTCCGGCGTGCTGCGCGTGGAGGGCCTGGTGCTGGAGCAGGAGCGCGTGCGCCTCCCACAGCCGCCGGCAATCGGCCAGCGCGCGGGCGGTCGCGTGGACCGCCGCGAGGGCGAGCTGCGGGTCGCGCTCGCGGTCGAGCTTCCCGAGCCCCTCGCGCAGGAGCTGGAGGGCGCGCAGCGGCTCGCCGGCGGCGGCGAGTTGGGTGCCTTTGCCGACGAGGACGCGCCCGACGAGGTGCTGGTCGCGCAGCTCTTCGTAGGTCCGCCGCGCCGTCTCGAGGAACGCGAGCGCTTCGCTGGCGCGGCCGAGCTCGCCGAGGAGCGCGGCCCGGTGCTCGAGCAGCAGGGCGCGCAGCAGCGGGTCGCCCGTCCCCTCGCGGCGGACGACCGTGGCGTGGGCGAACGTCGCCTCGGCGGCGAAGAGGTCGCCGGCGGCGCGGCAGGCGTCCCCGAGCTCCATCCAGGCGCGCACCTGGAGGTCGGCGACCTCGTCCGTCCCGAGGAGCTCGGCGTCGAGCGCCTCGGCCAGGTCGGCCGCGCGGCGCGCCAGCGCGACCGACTGCGCCGGGTCTTCGTCGCGCAGCGCGCGGCTGTGGCGGAAAAGGGCCAGGAGGTCGGGCAGCGCGGCGCGGGAGGAGGGCTCGCAGATCATGCGCATTTGGCTCTGAAGTCGGCCGAGTGTACGCGCAAGCTGTCAAGCTGGGTTGTCGCCCGCTTCGCCTCGACTGCTCAATGCGTGAGCAGCGGCGTGCGCGGCCTCACCCTTCCGCGGCGGAGAGGGCGAACCAGGGCTCGTAGCGGCCGAACTTGGTCGCCAGCGTGGCGCCGATGCCGATCAGGCTGGCGGCGGTCCACGCCCAGACGCCGACCAGCGGCACGAACTTGAGCGCGCCCAAGAGGAGCAGCCCGAGCGTGGCGGCGTTGATCGGCCGCGGCCGCGGCCGGCGGAAGAGGCGGCGGGCCGTCCAGTCGCCGAGGGCGCAGAAGACCGCCACCATCCCCCAGAGCTTCAAGAGCAGGGCGAGGAGGGCGACCAGCACCAGCAGCGGCAGGGCGAGGACGGCGCCGGCGAAGGCGCTGAAGAAGAGCGCGGTCAGCAGGAGCGCCACGACACCGGTCAGGCCGACGAAGAAGCCGCGGAAGGGCTCGCGGCGGACGCTCGCCGCGGTGCCCAGGAGCTGCCGGCCGGCGGTGGCGAAGAGGAGCATCAGGAGCCCGGCCCAGGCGGCGAGGAGGGCGAGCTTGGCGCCGAGGACGAGCGGCGAATGGGCGGGGAGGCCGAGGCTGGGGCCTTCGATGAGCGTCAGCCAGGCCGAGGAGGCGGTCGGGTACGAGACCCCGCGCCCCTCGATCCGCGCCCCCGGCGCGGCGTGCAGCGTGCCGCCGACGACGAAGACGTCGCCGCCGATCCGCGCGGTGGGCGCCAGGCGGGCGTCACCCGACAGCACCACCACGTCGCCGGCCACGCTCCCCGAGACCACGACCGACCCTTGGAGCGCGGCGACGTCGGCGAGCGCTTTGCCTTCGACGACGAGGTCGCGGCCGACGGCGACGAGCTGGCGGCGGGCGACGCTCCCGGCTTCCAAGCGGAGGGCGGGGTCGGGCGAGTGCGCGGGGGGCGGCGCGGCGGCGATCAGGAAAGCCGCGGCGAGGAAGACGATGAGGTGCCTAGTCAGAATGACAGATTTTCCTACCGACGCTCGGGCGGCGAGGGGGCCGCGCCCACCGCTGCCCGACGCCGCCGCAGGAGCGAGACCAGAAGCAGGTCGAGGCAGAGGACGAGGAAGCCGAGCGCGGCGACGTCGAGCGGCGAGTCGAGCAGCTCGCGCATCGCCAGGCCGACTCCCTTCCACGAGGCGCCCAGGAGGCCGGCGCCGGCGAGCAGCGCGGCGCGGGCCATCTCGCTCAGGGCGACGAGCGCCGCGACCATCGAGCCCTCCGGCCCGAGCTGCGCCGAGGTGCCGCCGAGGAGTGCCGCGGCGAGGCCGCCGAGGAGCGCGAAGACGGCGAACGGCAGCCGCCAGGTGCGCGGGTGGCGCCCCTCCCAGCCGGCGGCCGGGAGGCGCTCGACGACCCGCGCGCGGAAGCCGGGCTCGACCGCGACCTCGGTCTCGCGCAGCAGGCCGCCGAGCCGCGCCAGGGCCTGCCGCTCGTCGCGGCAGCTCGCGCAGTCGGCGGCGTGGGCCTCCAGCCTCGCCCGCCGCTCGGGGGAGAGGAGATCGTCGGCCTCCAGCTCCAACCACTCTTCGTAGACTTCGTGCCGCTGCCTGCTCATCGTGCCGTCCGTCCTCGGTCCGCCTTCAGTCCACCAGGAAATCCGCCAGCCGCTGCTTCAACATCTGACGGCCGCGGAAGAGCTTGTTCTTGACCGTGCCCAAGGGCATGCGCTTCAAGCGCGCGATCTCCTCGTAGGGGAGCTCGCCGAAGTGGCGCAGCAGGATCAGCTCCCGGTACTCCCAGGGCAGCGCGTCGATGGCCGCCTGCAGCGCCTCGCCCCGCTCCTGGTTCCGCAGGTGCCCGTAGGGTCCGCGGTCGGGGCTCGGCAGGTCCCAGTCGCGCGCCTCCCCCTCGGCGTCCTCCTGCGCCAGCGACACCAGCTTCAAGCGCCGGCGGCGGATCTGGTCGATGGCCGCGTTCTGCGCCACCCGGAACAGCCAGGTGGAGAACTTGTACTGCGGGTCGTAGCGGTCCAGGACCTGATACACCTTGAGAAAGACCTCCTGCGCCAGCTCGTGCGCCTCCTCCAGGTTGCGCAGCAGGCGGAACAGGTAGTTGACGAGGCGGCCCTGGTAGCGCTCGACGAGGTCGCCGAAGCGCTCGCGATCGCCCTCGAGGATCGCCGCGATCAGCTCGTCGTCCGACAGCTGCTCGGCGCCCCGTGTCATCGCTGGATACGCAGGCTGGGGGTCAAGGTTGCGGCTAGCCGCTCCGCGCCCGGAGCCGGCGGCCGAGGAGGAAGATGCCTCCCCCGACCCCGAGGAGCGCCACCTCCAGGCGGATCTGATCGTAGACCAGCCCGACGAGAAGAGCGCTGCCGACGACGACCAGGGCGAGGAGCTGGAGGAACCAGGCGAGGCGGTCGCGCATGCCCGGCGCGGCGGCTACGGCGGCGGCGGCTGGAGGTCGTCGCGGGCGCTTACCACGCCGCGGGCGCTGCCGTCGAGGAGGGCGAGGAGGTCGCGCTCGACCCCGTGCGGCGACTCCTCGACGATCCTGCCCACTTCGCGGCCGTCGCGCTCGACGACGAAGGTCGGCACGTAGAGGAGTCCGGCGCCTTCGGTGAGCGTCGCCGGCTCCTTCTTGTCGCGCGCCACGGCGACGTAGCGGAGGGCGATGGGCGCGGCGCCGCCGGTCTCGTCCAGGGCGCGCCAGAGCCGGGGCAGCTCGCGCTTGCTGTCGCCGCACCAGGTGCCGAGGTAGACCGTGACCTCGGCGCCGGGCGGCACCGCGGCGAGTGCCCGCGCCGCTGTCGGGTCGGGCTGCGCCGCCACCTCTTCCGCGACCCAGTCCGGCACCGACTCCTCGATCTGCTCGCGGGTGACCTCGCCGGTCAGGACGGGCGCTGCGGGGGGCTCGGGCGCCGTGCTCTCGGCCGCCGCCGGGGCCTCGGGTGTCGCGGGCGGCGGCGGCTCGTCCGGCGGCTTCGCCAGCGCCGCGCCCGCCGCCCAGGCGCAGGCTGCCGCCGCGGTCAGCGTCGCGATCGCGATTCCGCGCTGCCACGGGTGCGCGCTCATCGCGCGGGAGTCTAGCAGTGACCTCACGGCACCTCCCGCACCCGCTCGATCGCGTCGCCCTGGAGGAGCTGGTCGAGGGCCTCCATGCCGGCGACGACCTCGCCGAAGACGGTGTAGCCGCCGTCGAGGTGGGGCTGGGGGGTCAGGGTGACGAACCACTGGCTGCCGCCGGTGTCGGGGCCGGAGAGGGCCATGCCGACGGCACCGCGGCGGTAGCGCAGGCGGTTGATCTCGTCGCGGATCGAGTAGCCGGGGCCGCCGCTGCCGTCGCCGCGCGGGTCGCCGTCCTGGACCACGAAGTCGGGGACGATGCGGTGGAAGCGGAGGCCGTCGAAGTAGCCCTGG
>DASWHY010000463.1:0-4919 GCA_036397955.1 Thermoanaerobaculia bacterium
CGGATTGCCTCGACGGCCTTGGTCACCGCCTCGTCCTCCGGCGCGCTCGCCGCCTCGTCGTCGCCGAGCTGCTCCTCCAGCTCGTCGAGCTCGGCGCGCACGGCGCGGATACGGCCGATCTCGCGGTGCACCTCGGAGAGCTTGTCGCGCAGGCCGAGGAGGAACGCGAGCTGCGCCTCGAGGTCGGCCTGAGTGGTCGCGCCGCGCGGGTCGGCCTTCACCTCGAACGGGACCGTGACCACCTCCTTGCCGGCGGTGAGGCGCGCCTGGTAGCCGCCGGGCACGGCGCGCGGCCCGTAGATGCCGCCCCCCCAGAGGATCATCCCCTCGAAGTCGGCCGCGTCGGGGTAGCGCCCGTCCCAGACGAAGCGGTTCATGCCGGGGCTCGCGACGAGCTCGCCGACGGTCTTGTCCTTCTTCTTCTCCTTCGCCTTCTCCTTCTTTTCTTTCTCCTCGTCTTTCTCCTCGCCCACCTCGGCCGGGGTGGTGGCGCCGGTCGCCTGCGGCGTCCCCTTCGCCCCCGGCGTCGCCGCCTCCGGACCTTGGCTCGCCTCGGCCGGCGCGATCCCCTCGCCGGCGGGCGCCGCGGCCGGCTCCTCCCCCTTCTCCCAAGGCTTCTGTTTCCGCGCCACCACCTTCCCCTCGAAGGCGCGCACCAGCCGCCCCTGGCCGTCGAGGAACTCCAGCTTCACTTCCGTGTCCACGGGCTGGTCGAGCCAGTAGTGGAGGAGGACCCCGTTCGGCGGGTTCGTCCCTTGGTTGGGGCCGGGAGGGACCTCGCCCTCCGGTCCCCGCATCCGGAGGCCCGGGCGCGGCGGAACAAGGTGCACCGTCTTCTTCGTCGCCTCGCTCGCGAGCTGATGGAGCGGTGTGAGGTCGTCGAGGATCCAGAAGCCGCGCCCCTGGGTGGCGGCGGCGAGGTCGCCGTCCTTCCACGCCAGGTCGGTGATCGGCACGACGGGCAAGTTCAACTGCAGCGGCTGCCAGGTGCCGCCGTCGTCGAAGGAGACGTAGACCCCGCGCTCGGTGCCAGCGTAGAGCAGGCCGCGCCGCACGGGGTCGGCGCGCACGACGCGCGTGAAGTGGTCGGCCGGGATGCCGCGGTCGATGCGCGTCCAGCTCTTACCGTAGTCGGCGGTCTTCCAGAGGTAGGGGCGGAAGTCGTCCGATTTGTACATCGTCGCCGCAACGTAGAGCCCGCCCTTCTCGTGGGGGCTTACCTCGATGCTGTTGACCTGGATCCACTCCGGCATCCCCTTGGGCGTCACGTTCTGCCAGCTCGCGCCGCCGTCGCGCGAGAGGTGGACGAGGCCGTCGTCCGAGCCCGCCCAGAGGACGCCGGGCTCGTGCGGCGACTCGGCGGCGGTGAAGATCGTGCCGTAGTACTCGACGCTGGTGTTGTCCTTGGTGATCGGCCCGCCCGAGGGGCCCATCTTGCTCTTGTCGTTGCGCGTCAGGTCGGGGCTGATGGCCTGCCAGCTCGCCCCTTCGTCGGTCGTCTTGAAGAGCACGTTGGCCGCGGCGTAGAGCGTGTCCGGGTCGTGCGGCGAGAAGAAGATCGGGTAGTTCCACTGGAAGCGGACCTTGAGGTCGGCCGCGCCGCCGCCCATCGGGTTGTCGGGCCAGGGGTCGACGGAGCGGAACTGGAACGTCTCGTGGTCGTAGCGCTCGAGGTAGCCGCCGTAGGAGCCGCCGTAGACGACGTCGGGGTCCTGCGGGTCGGCGGCGATCCAGCCGCTCTCGCCGCCGGCCGTGGGCTCCCAGTCGCGCGGCCCGACGCCGCGGAAGCGGCCGCGGCTCCGGATGCGCACCGCCGAGTTGTCCTGCTGGCCGCCGAGCAGGCGGTAGGGGAAGTCGTTGTCGGTCGAGACGCGGTAGAACTGCGCCGTCGGCTGGTTGTCCTGCGGCGTCCAGGTCTCGCCGCCGTCGGTCGAGACGTTGGCGCCGCCGTCGTTGGACTCGATCATCCGCCGCGGGTCGCCGGGGTCGATCCAGAGGTCGTGGTTGTCGCCGTGCGGCGTGCGGATGGTGGTGAAGGTCTTGCCGCCGTCCTTCGACTTGTGGAACTGCACGTTGACGACGTAGACCGTGTCGGCGTCCTTGGGGTCGGCGTAGATGCGGGTGTAGTACCAGGCGCGCTGCCGCAGGTCGCGCGACTCGTTGGTCTTGGTCCAGCTCTCGCCGCCGTCGCGCGAGCGGAAGACGCCCCCTTCGTCGGCCTCGACGATGGCGTAGACGTTCTGCGGGTCGGCGGCGGAGACGCTGACGCCGATGATCCCCAGCGTCCCCTTCGGCAGGCCGGGCTTGCGCGACAGCTCGCGCCAGGTGTCGCCGCCGTCGCTGGACTTCCAGAGCCCGGAGCCGGGGCCGCCGCTCTCGAGCGTCCAGGGGCGCCGGCGCACCCGCCAGGTCGCGGCGTAGAGGACGCGCGGGTTGACGGGATCGAGGGCGAGGTCGACCGCGCCGGCGTCGGCGTTGACGAAGAGGACGCGCTCCCAGCTCTTGCCGCCGTTGCGGCTGCGGTAGACGCCGCGCATGTCGCTGGGGCCGAAGAGGTGGCCCAAGACGGCGGCATAGACCAGGTCGGGGTCGCGCGGGTGGATGCGGAGGCGCGGCACGTGGCGCGAGTCGCCGAGCCCGACGTGGCGCCAGCTCTTGCCCGCGTCGGTCGATTTCCACACCCCCTCGCCGTGCGAGACGTTGCCGCGCACCGTCTTCTCGCCGCCGCCGACGTAGACGACGTTGGGGTCCCACTCCGACACCGCGACGGCGCCGATCGAGCCGCCGAAGAAGCCGTCCGAGACGCTCTTCCAGCTCCGCCCGCCGTCGGTCGTCTTCCACACCCCGCCGCCCGTCGAGCCGAAGTAGTAAGTGTCGCGCTGCTGCGGGACGCCGGTCACCGCCGCGCACCGCCCGCCGCGGTACGGCCCCACTTCGCGCCAGCGAAGGGACTCGAAGAGGCGCGGGTCGATGGCGGGCTTGGGGGCGGCTGCCGCCGCGGCGAGTGGAGCGAGAAGGAGGGGGAGGAGCGAGGCGAGCAGGGCGAGACGCAGACGACGACAGGGGCTTCCCGGCATGCGGAGGTCCTTTCCTTGTCCGTGCGGCAGGCGCGCTTTCTACCACAGGACAGCGGGCGCTCCGGCCCGGTCGCGAGACCGGCATCTAGGGGTAGTCGTCGAGCGTGTCGAAGGGGAGGCCGCAGGGGTAGAAGAGGTTGAAGACCGGCTGCTCGATCAGCTCGGCGAAGCGCAGGAGGAGCGGGCCCTGCTCCTCGAGCGGGGTCGCGCCCTCTTCGATCGCGCGGTACTCGTCGGCGGAGACCTCCAGCGCGGCGGCCAGCTCCTCGGGGGTCTTGCCCCGGCGCTCGCGGTGCTGGCGGATGAGCCGGCCGGCCTGGCCGGGGAGGCAGTCGGCGGCGCGGCCGCTCTCGGCCAGGAGGCGGGCGGTGGGCGTCTCGAGGGCGATCGCGGCCTTGCCGAGGCGCGGCCCCCAGACCTCGGCCGGCGAGGCTCCCGCCTCCATCTCGGCGTAGCGCTCCTCGGGGATGCCGAGCGCCTCCGCCACCCGGTCGGGCGCCAGCTTCTTCTTCTCGCGCTCCTTGCGCAGCACGTCGCCGAGCTTCATGGTCTCGCCCTCCTCGTCTGATGGCAACGTGCGGGGCGGCGGGGGAAGGGGGACAGCGCCGCACGTATGATCCCCGCGAGGAACCCAGCCATGCTCGACCGCCGGGAGTTTCTCAAGGCCGCGGCCCTCGCCGCGCTCGCCCCGGCCGCCTGCCGCCGCGCGCCGGAGGCGGACGCGGGCGAGACCCTGGTCAACGACGTCCACTCGCAGCTCAACCCGACGCGGGTGGCCGAGGTGGTGCCCGTAGGCTCGCTCGCCGATTTGCGGGCGCTGGTGCGGCGCGCCGCCGCCGCCGGGCTGCCGGTCGCGGTCGCCGGCGGCCGCCACGCCATGGGCGGGCAGCAGTTCGCCGCCGGCGGGCTCCTCGCCGACACCCGTGGCATGGCGCGCGTCCTCGGCTTCGACCGCGAGCGCGGCCTCCTCGAGGTCGAGGCCGGGATCCAGTGGCCGGAGCTGATCGCCGCCTACGAGCGGCTGCAGCGCGGGGCGCCGCGCCCCTGGGGGATCGCGCAGAAGCAGACCGGCGCCGACAAGATGTCCATCGGCGGCGCCCTGGGCTCCAACGTCCACGGCCGCGGGCTCACCTTGAAGCCCTTCGTCCAGGACGTCGAGGCGTTCACCCTGGTGGATGCGGCCGGCGAGGTGCGCACCTGCAGCCGGACCGAGGAACCGGAGCTCTTCCGGCTGGCGGTCGGCGGCTACGGCCTCTTCGGCCCGGTCCACGCGGTGACGCTGCGCCTGGTGCCGCGGCGGAAGCTCGAGCGGGTGGTGGAGGTGATCGACCGCGACGCCCTGGCCGGCGCCTTCGCGCGGCGGATCGCCGACGGGTTCCTCTACGGCGACTTCCAGTTCGCGGTCGATCCGCGCTCGCCCGACTTCCTCCGCCGCGGCGTCTTCTCCTGCTACCGCCCGGCGCCGGCCGACGCCCGCGAGCCGAAGCGCCAGCGCCGGCTCTCCAACGCGGCGTGGATCGAGCTGCTGCGGATGGTGCACGAGGAGCCGTCGCGCGCCTTCGAGCGCTACGCCGACTACTACCTGTCGACGAACGGCCAGCTCTACTGGTCGGACACGCAGCAGCTCGGCTTCTACCCCGAGGGCTACCACCGGCGCCTCGACCGGCGGACCGGTGCCGAAGTGCCGGCGACCGAGATCATCAGCGAGGTCTACGTGCCGCGGGCCGAGATCGCGCCCTTCCTCGCCGAAGCGGCCGACGACCTGCGCGCCAGCGGCACCCAGGTCATCTACGGCACGATCCGGCTGATCGAGCGCGACGACGAGACCTTCCTGCCGTGGGC
>DASWHY010000464.1:0-2484 GCA_036397955.1 Thermoanaerobaculia bacterium
GCAAGTCGAAGCGCTCCAACTCCAAACGCACCTCTCTGCCCGGCGCGAGCCGCAAGCTGCCCGCGGCCGTGCCCTTGCCGTCCAGCCGCACCGGGCCGAGGCGCAGGTCGCCGAGGCGCGCGATCTTCACGTCTTCGAGCCGCACCTCGCGGCGCAGCAGGGGGAGGAGACCGAGCCGGCCGCGCCCGCGCTCGACGCGCAGCGACCAGGGCAGCCGCCGCCGCGGCGCCGCGACCTCGAGCCCGCGCACCCGCAGGTCGCCCGGCCAGAACGTCCAGGCGGCGCGCCATGAGAGACGCAGCCGCTCCGGGCGGCGGTTCACCGCCCACTCGGCGAGCGGCGTGTTGAGGAAGAGGTTGGCGCCGACGAGATAGCCGCCGGCGGCCAGGGCGAGGACGAGGAGGAGCCGCCGCGCGGCGGCCCCGCGGCTCATCGGGCGCCGCGGTCGTCCACCCCGCTGTCGGCTCACGACGCCACTATAGACTGCGGCTCATCCAATCCTCGGAGGTGCCATGAGAAGCCCGCGCCGCAGTCGTCGCATCCTGTCGCTCGCCGCGCTCGCGCTCGCCGCCGCCGCTCCGGCGGCCTTCGCGCACGGCGGCGACCCGAGCCTCGTCCACGCCTGCGTCTGGAGCGCGAACGGCAACCTGCGCATCGTCGCGCCGGACGCAGCGTGCAAGCCGCACGAGACCCCGCTCGATTGGGCGATCCAGGGCACCCCCGGCCCGGCCGGCCCGCCGGGCCCTCCCGGCCCCGCCGGCCCGCCGGGCGAAGCCGGACCGGAAGGACCTCCCGGCGCGCCCGGAGTGAGCGGCCTGGAGATCCTCTGGGACACTTTCATCATCACGGCGCAGACGACGTTCACCGTCGACTGCCCGGTCGGCAAGACCGCGATCGGCGGCGGCGGCATCCTGCCGGCCCCCGGCTGGATGTACCTCACCCGGCCGGTCGGCCCCGACATCGCCGGCCCTTCGGGCTCGGCCGCCAGCGCGACGGGCTGGCAGGTCGGCGCCAACAACGTCGTCATGGACGGCTCCGTGAGCATGACCGTCTACGCGGTCTGCGCGGCGGCGGAGTAGCGGCGAGGCCCTCGGCTCAGCGCCGGACGTCGAGCAGCCACGGCTCGTGGCGGCGGCCGGCGGCGATCGTGGCGCGGAGGGTGGGCGGGACGGCGTCGTCGTTGCTCGGGTCGTCGTCCTGCTCGGAGTGGAACCAGGCCCGATGCTCGCGCAGGTAGTCGTCGAGGGGCGGGCGGAGGCGTAGCGGGACGTGGATATGCGGCACTCGCCGCTGCGCGGCGAGCTTGGAGTCGGGCATCGTGGCGGCGATCGTACCCCGCCGGGGGAGGCGGGGCCGTTTCATGAAACTGCGCGTCGATTGACAGCCAAATGGGGCGCTCCTAGGATCGCCTCCTCATTTCGAGGTTCGCGATCCGTCGCCCCGCGGCCGTCTTCTCCGTCGCTTGCGTCCTGCTCGCCGCGTGCAGCGGCGGCGGCACCGCACCTGCGACGGTGGCGACCGCGCCGCCGGCGGCGGCCGCGGGCGCTCCGGAGGTCACCGTCGCGCCGCACGCGAGCTGGGCCGACGCGATCCTCTACTTCGTCGTCCTCGACCGCTTCGCCGACGGCGAGCCGGGCAACAACCGCAACGCCGTGCGCGGCGCCAAGGGGACTTTCCACGGCGGCGACCTGGCCGGCCTGCGCCGGCAGCTCGACGAGATCGCCGGCCTCGGAGCGACGGCGATCTGGCTCACGCCGGTGGTGGACAACATCGACGGCTTCGTGACCGGCGCCGGCTTCCCGGACTGGGGCTACCACGGCTATTGGGCCGACGACTTCGGCCGCCTCGATCCGCGCTTCGGCAGCGAAGACGAGCTGAAGGCCCTGGTCGAAGACGCCCACCGCCGCGGCATCGCCGTGCTCCTCGACGTCGTCTACAACCACGCCGGCTACGACTCCGACTACACCAAGGACTCCCGCACCCGCCCCTGGCTGCGCCTCGGCGGGGAGTGCGGCCAGGACGACCTCACGACCTGCGTCGCCGGCCTGCCGGACTTCAAGACCGAGCTGCCCGAAGTGGCCGAGCACGTGCTTTCCGCGCACCTGGCGCGCGCCGAGCGCGCCGGCCTCGACGGCTTCCGCCTCGACACCGTCAAGCACGTCGCCCACGACTTCTGGCAGGAGCACCGGCGGCGCACGCGGGCGCGCCTGGGCGAGGGCTTCTTCCTGATCGGCGAGGTCTGGGGCGGCGACGCGCAGTCGCTCGACCCCTGGTTCGCCGGCGACGAGATGGACGCCGGGTTCGACTTCTCCTTCCAGGGCAGCACGCTGGGGTGGCTCCAGGGGCGCGGCCGGACGGTGGCCTACGACCGCTATCTCAAATCGCGCGAGAGGGTGCGCGCGGGGTACCTGCTCTCCCCCTATCTCTCCTCGCACGACGTGCCCGGGGCGCTCCACCAGCTCGGCGGCGACCGCGAGCTCTTCC
>DASWHY010000465.1:0-4935 GCA_036397955.1 Thermoanaerobaculia bacterium
GGCGGGGCTGGTAGAGGCGGACGACGAAACCGTTCCCCACCCGGTTGCCCGCCGCGGCGACGGTGGCGCCGGTCGGCGCGTCCACGATCACCGGGCTGCCGAGCAGCGGGTCGGGGAAGCGGAGGTCGACCTGCGGGGCGGTGGGAGTGACGGCGATCACCCGCAAGGCGAGGTCTTCGCCGCGCACGAAGGCCCAGGCCTCGCCGGGACCCTGGGGCGAGGAGGTGGGGTCGTAGGCGAGGTCGCCGGCGAACTCCCCGGCGAGGACGGCGAGCGGGGTGAGGGCCTGGAAGAAGGATTCAGGTAAGGAGGGAGGCGCCGGAGGTGCGGCGGAAGCCTCCGGAGGCGCGGAGGAAGCTTCCGGAGGCGCCGCGGAGGCTTCCGGAGGCAGTGCGGAAGCTTCCGGAGGCGAAGCGGAAGCTTCCCGGGGGGGTGCGGAAGCTTCCGGAGCAGGAGCGGAAGCTTCCGGAGGTGAAGCGGAAGCTTCCCGGGGCGGTACGGAAGCTTCCGGAGGCGGAGCGGAAGCTTCCGGAGGCGAAGCGGAAGCTTCCCGGAGGGGTACGGAAGCTTCCAGAGGCGAAGCGGAAGCTTCCGGAGGCGCCAGGGAAGCTTCCGGAGGCGCCAGGGAAGCTTCCGGAGGCGCCAGGGAAGCTTCCGGAGGCGCCGGGGAAGCTTCCGGAGGCGCCGGGGAAGCTTCCGGAGCCCCTCCGGAGCCTTCCGCGGGCGGCGGTTGTTCCCTTTCTACCCGAAACAGCACCAGCGACGCCCCGCGGACGGCCCAGCGGGCCGCCTCGGCGGGGAGGGTCTGCGGGTCCTCGGGGAGCGGCGGCGAGTCCACGACCACCAGCCGGCCCGGGTCCAGCCGCTCGACCGTCGCGGCGGTGGCCTCGACCGCCTCGGGCCGGGCGGGGAGCACCGCCACCGCCTCCAGGTAGGCCGCCACCTCCTGCGCGTAGAGCGCCTCGACCGCCTCGCCGCCGGCCCGCAGCGGCTGGGTGACCACCCGGCCGTCCGGCCGGGCGCCGGTGACCGCCACCGCCGCCCGCTTGAGCAGGAAGGCGTACTCGGCGAAGTCGAGCGGCTGCGCCGGATCGACCCCTTCCGGCCGCCAGACGATCTGGAAGAAGGTGCCCGGCGGCGCGGCGGCGGCCAGCCGCGACACCGCGTCCAGCTCGCCCTGGAGGCGCACCGCCTGCTGCGCCAAGGGTGGCGGGGTGCGGAAGGGGAGGGTGAGCCAGTGGATGAGCCGGGGCGCCGGAGCGCCGGGCGCCGGCGGGACGGTCGCCGCCGGCGGCGCCAGGGCCGCCGCACGCTCGAGCGGCGCCGGGTCGGCGGAGCCGTCGAGCGGCGCCTCCCAGGCGAGGACGACGGTCGCGTCCGCGCCGGCGGGGAGCGCCCCAGCCAGGGCTTCCAGCGCCTCGCCGGCGAGCGCCGTTTCGACACGCAGGCCGGCGCAGGGCCGGCAGGGGAGGGGCTGCGCCGCCAGAGGAAAGGCGGCGAATGCGAGCAGACAACAGAACGTCAGGGTACGTCGGGTCGAAAACATGCGGCGGAGCATACGGACCGGCGCATGGGTCTGTCACGGCCGGCCGGTAAGATCGCGGCCGCCCTCATGCGCCTCGCCGAGCTCGTCGCCACCTCCCGCCACGTCGCCGGGACCCGCGCCCGGTCGCTCAAGACCGCGGCGCTCGCCGGGCTGCTGCGCCACCTGCGGCCGGAGGAGATCGACGTCGCGGTCGCCTTCCTCTCGGGGCACCTGCGGCAGGGGCGGATCGGCCTCGGCGGCACGGCGGTGCGCGCGGCGATGCCGGGCACGGCGGCGGCCGAACCGTCGCTCACCCTCTCCGAGGTGGACGCCGCCTTCACCGCCATCGCCGCCGTCGCCGGCGCCGGCTCGGCGGCCGAGCGGGCGCGGCGGCTCGGCGCCCTCCTGGCCCGCGGCACGGCCGAAGAGCAGGACTTCCTCGTCCGCCTGATCTTCGGCGAGCTGCGCCAGGGAGCGCTCGCGGGGTTGATGGGCGAGGCGCTGGCCGCCGCCGCCGAAGTGCCGGCCGACGAGGTGCGGCGGGCGCTGATGCTGGCCGGCGAGCTGTCGCCGGTGGCGCGCGCCGCGCTGACCGAAGGGCGCGTCGGCCTCGGCCGCTTCCGCCTCCAGCTCTTCCGCCCGCTGCAGCCGATGCTGGCCCAGCCCGCCGAGGACCTGGAGGCGGCGCTCGGGCGGCTCGGCGAGGCGGCGCTGGAGTTCAAGCTTGACGGCGCGCGGGTCCAGGTCCACCGGGTGGGGGAGGAGGTGCGGGTCTACTCGCGCCGCGGCAACGACGTCACCCACGCCGTGCCGGAGCTGGTCGCGGCGGTCGCGGCGCTGCCGGCGCAGCAGCTCCTCTTGGACGGCGAGGTGCTGGCGCTGCGGCCGGACGGCACGCCGCACCCGTTCCAGGTCACCATGCGCCGCTTCGGGCGCAAGCTCGACGTCGAGCGCCTGCGCGGCGAGCTGCCGCTCACCCCCTTCTTCTTCGACCTCCTGCATGCCGACGGCGAGGACCTCGTCGACCGCCCGGCCGGGGAGCGCTTCGCGGCGCTGGCCGAGGCGGCGCCGGGGCTCGCGGTGCCGCGGCTGGTCACCGCCGACCCCGAGGCGGCGGACGCCTTCTTGGCCGACGCCCTCCGGCGCGGTCACGAAGGACTGATGGCGAAGGCGACGAACGCGCCGTACGAGGCGGGGCGGCGCGGCTTCTCCTGGCTCAAGGTCAAGCCGGCGCACACCCTCGACCTGGTGGTGCTGGCCGCCGAGTGGGGGCACGGCCGGCGGCGCGGCTGGCTCTCGAACCTCCACCTGGGCGCCCGCGACGCCGAGAGCGGCCAGTTCGTGATGCTCGGCAAGACCTTCAAGGGGCTGACCGACGAGATGCTCGCCTGGCAGACCCGCCGCTTCCAGGAGCTGGCGGTCGAGACCGACGGCTGGACGGTGACGCTGCGGCCGGAGCTGGTCGTCGAGGTGGCCTTCAACGACGTCCAGGAGAGCCCGCACTACCCGGCCGGCATGGCCCTCCGCTTCGCCCGCGTCAAGCGCTACCGCGACGACAAGCCGGCGGCCGAGGCCGACACGGTCGACACCGTGCGGGCGATCTTCGCCGCCGCCCGCCCCGCCTGAAGTGCCGCGGTTGCCATAGTCTTCGCGACCATGGTCGACGTCCGCCTGGCCCTCCGCACGCTCTTCCGCAGCCCCTTCATCACCGCCGTCGCGATCGTCTCGCTGGCGCTCGGCATCGGCGCCAACGCCGCGATCTTCTCGCTCTTCGACCGGCTGCTGCTGCGGCCGCTGCCGGTGCCGCACCCGGAGGAGCTGGTCAACCTCGCGGCACCCGGCCCCAAGCCGGGCTGGACGTCCTGCAACCAGGCGGGGGACTGCGAGGAGGTCTTCAGCTTCCTCATGCTCAAAGACCTCGAGCGCGTGCAGCAAGTCTTCACCGGGGTCGCGGCGCACCGCATCTTCGCCGCCAACCTCGCCTACCAGGGTCAGACCCTCAACGGCGAAGGCGTGCTGGTCTCGGGCAGCTACTTCCCCGTCCTCGGCGTCGAGCCGGCGCTCGGGCGGCTCCTCGGCCCCGGCGACGACCGCACGATCGGCGGGCACTTCGTCGTCGTGCTCTCCGAGCCCTACTGGCGGAGCCGGTTCGGCGCCGATCCGCAGGTGCTGGGCCAGGCCCTGACCGTCAACGGACAGTCGATGACGATCGTCGGCGTCGCGCCGCGGGGGTTCACCGGGACGACGCTCGGCACGCGCCCGCAGGTCTTCGTCCCGCTCACCATGCGCGGGCTGATGGAGCCGGGGTTCGTGACCCCCGAGGAGAACGGCTTCGAGAGCCGCCGCGCCTACTGGGCCTACGTCTTCGCGCGCCTGCGGCCGGGGGTCTCGGCGGCGCAGGCGAAGGCGGCGCTCGACGTGCCGTACCGCGCCATCCTCAACGACGTCGAGGCGCCGCTGCAGGAGGGCATGAGCGAGCAGACGATGGCCCGCTTCCGCAAGCGGGAGCTGACCCTCACCGAGGGCTACCGCGGGCAGAGCTCGCTGCACGGCGAGGCGCGCACGCCTCTCCTCCTGCTGCTCAGCGTCACCGGCTTCGTCCTGCTCATCGCCTGCGCCAACGTCGCCAACCTGCTCTTGGTGCGCGGCGCCGTGCGCGCCGGCGAGATGGCGGTGCGGCTGTCGATCGGCGCCAGCCGCCGGCAGCTCGTGACGCAGCTCCTCCTCGAAGCGGTGCTGCTCGCGGCGCTGGGCGGCGTGCTCGGCGTCCTCGTCGCGCGCTGGACGCTCGGGCTCATCGGCTCGCTCCTGCCCGCCGACGCGATGGAGGGCATCTCGTTCGGGATCGACCGCGGCCTGTTCCTCTTCGCCGGCGCGCTGGCGCTCGGCACCGGGCTCCTCTTCGGGCTCTTCCCGGCGCTCCACAGCACGCGCCCCAACCTCGTCGCGGCGTTGAAGGACGAGGCTGGACGGAAGGGCACCTCGCGCGGGGCGTCGCGCTTCCGCATGACGCTGGCGACCGCGCAAATCGCGCTGTCGATGGCGCTACTCGTCGCCGCCGGGCTCTTCACCAGGAGCCTCTTCAACGTCGCCCGGGTCGATCTCGGCATCGAGACGGAGAGCGTCGTCACCTTCGCCGTCTCGCCGGAGCTCAACGCCTACACCCCCGAGCGCTCGCGCGCCCTCTTCCAGCGCCTCGAGGACGAGCTGGCGGCGGTGCCCGGCGTGACCGGCGTCACCGCCGGCATGGTCCCCCTGCTCGCCGGCAGCAACTGGGGCACCGACGTCAAGGTGCAGGGCTTCGAGGCCGGCCCGGACACCGACGACAACGCCAACTTCAACCGGATCGGCCCGGCCTACTTCCGCACCCTCGGCGTGCCGCTCCTCGCCGGCCGCGAGTTCACCCGCGC
>DASWHY010000466.1:0-13644 GCA_036397955.1 Thermoanaerobaculia bacterium
ACCGCCGCGACGGCGTGCGCTGCGAGGAGGTCTCGCTCGGCTACCCGCAGAACTGGGAGCGGCGGCGCGGCATCGCTCCCTACTTGCGGCAGATCCTGCCGGGGCTCGGCGGCCCTTGAGCCTCGCTGCCTCCTTGCTGCCAGGACACAGCTATGGTACTAGAGAGAGATACGAGGCCACGCACTGCGTGCCAGAGATCAGCCGGTTCTTCGGGATCGTGATCGCGATGTACCATAGCGATCATCCACCGCCTCACTTCCACGCTCGGTACGGAGGCCAAAGGGCAGTCGTCGCGGTTGAATCATTAACGATACTGCGCGGCCACCTCTCTCCACGGGTACTTGGTCTCGTGGTAGAGTGGGCGGCGGCTCACAAGGCCGAGCTCTTGGAGGACTGGCAGCTCGCTCGCGATGAACAACCGCTCATGAAAATCGCTCCCCTGGAGTAACCGCCGTGCTAAAGGATGTCGTCGAGGCTCGAGGGACGGAAGGACACCGGATCTACGTTCGTTTTGAGGATGGCGTAGAAGGCGAAGTCGACCTCTCGGCGCTCGTCCGGTTCACCGGGGTTTTTGCACCCCTGCGTGACCCCGAAGAGGTCCGGAAGGTCGCTGTAGACCCGGAACTCGGCACGGTCTGCTGGCCCAACGGCGCCGATCTCGATCCGGATGTCCTATACTCACTCGTGACAGGCGAACCGATCGATCTTGCCGAGGTTGGCGCCGCTGCCCGACAGACCGCCGCTCACTCCGGACGCGCAAGCACAACTTGAACGCGAGGCACCAGACGCACAGAATGCGCATCGATGGCGTCGCTTCTTAGGCCTCAAAATACCCCATGAAGCCGAGATTTCCGCTACCTGTTTCAGCGTTGTCAGGCGAACCGGAGGTCGTCCGGCTTTGCTCTGAACTGCAATATCCGTACGAGTCGTCAGGCCAAGAACTCGCTTCGAGTACACCGTAGTCTTACTTGTGGAAACGTTGCATAAAGCAGCGGCGGAGAGGGCAGGGCCGCTGCAGAGGAGGGGTGTCGCCGTGGCACCGCCGCCGCCCGCGCCGACGCTCACGGTCGGTCTCGACCTGGCGGCGGACGTGGCGCCGCCCGCCGACGAGGAGCTGGTCGGGCTGGCGGTCGTGGTGGCGGGCGAGCACGCGGGGTGGACGGAATGCGCCGGCCCGCTCGGTGCCCCGAAGAAGAGCTTCGCGGCCGCGGCGAAGAGCGTTCCGAAGGTGGGCATCGGCGTGGCGGGGTGGGAGCCGTGCGGCACGCGGCCAGGCTCCGGCGCCGGCGCGGCGGTCGCCTACTACGCGGTCTCCCTGGGTGCGCCGCCGGCGGCCGCGCCGGGCGCTACCATCAACAATTCGAAGAGCAACAACCTCAGGATCTCCCTGCCGCACGGTTCCGTCGATGTCGAGATCGCGACCGACCCCGCCGGAACGGCGACGTGGCCGGCCTCGGGACTCGTCGTCGCCGCCCAGGTGGCGCGCCCCCGGGACGGCTCGCTCACGGTCGTCCTGGCGCCGGCGCAGTGCGCGTCCGCGCCGCCGCCGTAGCCCCGCTTTCCCGGCCCTCCGACCGGGCGGACCGCCGCTGCCGCTGTGGTACTGTTTTGTCCCGCAAGCCCATGAAACGAATCGGCATCCTCTTCGGCCAGGAGAGCACCTTCCCGCAGGCCTTTATCGAGCGGGTCAACGCCAAGCAACCGGACGGCATCGTCGCCGAGCCGGTGCGCATCGACAAGCTGCTGCAGGGGGAGGACAGCGGCTATGCGGTCATCGTCGACCGCATCTCGCAGGACATCCCCTTCTACCGCGCCTACCTGAAGAACGCCGCCTTGAACGGTACGATCGTGGTCAACAACCCGTTTTGGTGGAGCGCCGACGAGAAGTTCTTCAACAACTGCCTGGCGACCAAGATCGGCGTGGCGGTGCCGAAGACCGTGCTGCTGCCCTCGAACCAGCACCCCGCCGACACCGACGCGCGCTCGATGGCCAACCTCGCCTACCCGCTGGCCTGGGAGGAGATCTTCGCCTACGTCGGCTTCCCCGCCTACTTCAAGCCCTTCGCCGGCGGCGGCTGGAAGAACGTCTACCGCGTGCGCGGCCCGCAGGAGCTGTTCGAGGTCTACGGCCAGACCGGGCAGCTGGTGATGATGCTGCAGGAGGAGATCGTCTTCTCCGAGTACTTCCGCTGCTACTCGGTGGACCGGCGTGAGGTGCGCCTCATGCGCTACGACCCGCGCGCCCCCTTCCACGAGCGCTACGTGCGCAACCCGCCGCCGATCGAGCCCGAGCTCTACGAGCGGCTGGTCGGCGACGTGCTCAAGCTCAACCGCGCCCTCGGCTACGACCTCAACACCGTCGAGCTGGCGGTGCGCGACGGCGTCCCCTACGCCATCGACTTCTGCAACCCGGCCCCCGACGCCGACCTCCACTCGATCGGGCCGGAGAACTTCGAGTGGATCGTCGAGGCGACGGCCAACATGGCGATCCGCCAGGCGCAGGAGCAGGTGCCCGGCCGCTTCAACCTGGTCTGGGGGGACTTTGTCCGCTTCACCCGCGGCTTCGCGGAGCCCGGCGCGACCGGCAAGACGCGCCCGGAGCCGGCCGCCGCGGCCACCCCCTGACGGCCGCGCCCGTCCCCGCCATGTCCTCCCTCCCACCCTTCACGCTCGGGATCGAGGAGGAGTTCCAGCTCATCGACCCGGAGAGCCGCGCCCTGCGCTCCCACGTGCTGCACCTGCTGGAGGACGGCAAGGAGGTCCTGAAGGACCAGGTCAAGGCCGAGCTGCACCAGTCGATCATCGAGGTGGGGACCGCGATCTGCCGCGACATCGACGAGGCGCGCGCCGAGGTCGTCCACCTGCGCTCGAACCTGGCCGCCCTGGCGCGCAGCCGCGGGCTGACCATCGCCGCCGCCGGCACCCACCCCTTCTCGCACTGGCAGGACCAGGAGATCACCGACCTGCCGCGCTACCACGAGATCATCGAGGACATGCAGCAGGTGGCGCGCGCCAACCTGATCTTCGGCCTGCACGTCCACGTCGGGGTCGAGGACCGCGAGCTGGCGATCCAGATCATGAACACGGTGCGCTACTTCCTGCCGCACATCTACGCGCTGTCCACCAACTCCCCCTTCTGGCAGGGCCGCAACACCGGTTTCAAGTCCTACCGCAGCAAGATCTTCGACCGCTTCCCGCGCACCGGCATCCCGGACAACTTCCGCAGCCGCGGCGAGTTCGACAGCTACCTCGCGCTGCTGATCAAGACCGGCTGCATCGACAACGGCAAGAAGATCTGGTGGGACATCCGGCCGCACCCCTTCTTCGACACCCTGGAGTACCGCATCTGCGACGTGCCGCTGCGGGTGGACGAGACGGTGGCGCTGGCGGCGCTGATGCAGGCGGTCACCGCCAAGGTCGCCAAGCTGATCAAGCAGAACCTCGGCTTCCGCCTCTACCGGCGGCTGCTCATCAACGAGAACAAGTGGCGCGCCGCGCGCTACGGCATCTCCGGCAAGCTGATCGACTTCGGCCGCCAGGCGGAGGTCCCCACGGTGGACCTGATCCACGAGCTGCTGGAGTTCGTGGACGACGTGGCGGACGAGCTGGGGAGCCGCAAGGAGCTCGCCTACATCGAGGAGATCCTGCGCGGCGGCACCGGCGCCGACCGCCAGCTCGCCGCCTGGCAGCGGACCAACGACATGAAGGCGGTCGTCGACCACATCGTCTGGGAGACCCACCTCGGGCTCTCCCCCGGCGTGCTCGGCGCGGCGCGGCAGGCGTGAGGAGGGAACCGATGCTGACGGCAGTGACGGCGGGCCCCGAGCTCGGCCCGGGGGCGCGCAACGCGATTCACACCTGCCTGCGCCTCCGGCCGGAGGAGCGGGTCACCTTGATCACCGACCGCGAGTCGCTGGAGATCGCGGCGGCGCTGGTGCAGGAGGTCGAGGAGGTGGGCGCCGCCTACACGCTGATCGTGCTCGAGGACCACGCGCCGCGGCCGCTGGCGGCCATGCCGGCGCCGGTCCTCGCCGAGCTCGAGCGCTCCGACGTCTCGGTCTACGCCGCCTCGGCGCTGCCCGGCGAGCTGCCGGCGCGCATCGCCATGACCGACGTGATCAACCGCCGCGGCATCCGTCACGCGCACATGGTCAACATCGACCGGCGGATCATGCAGGAGGGGATGCGCGCCGACTACCTGGAAGTGGACGCGCTCTCCACCCGGCTGATCGCCCGCGCGCAGACCGCGCGCGTCATCCACGTCACCTCGCCGGGCGGCACCGACCTGACCGCCACCTTCTCGCCGCGCCTGCGCTGGATCAAGACCAGCGGCCTCATCACCCCCGACAAGTGGGGCAACCTGCCGGGGGGCGAGATCTTCACCTGTCCCGCGGGGGCCGAGGGGCGGTTCGTGGTGGACGGCGTCGTCGGCGACTACCTCTGCCGCAAGTACGGCGACCTGCGGGCGACGCCGCTGGCGATCGAGGTGCGCGGCGCACGCATCGCCTCCCTCGCCTGCGACGACCCCGAGCTCCTCGCCGAGTTCCGCGCCTACACCTCGACCGATTCCAACAGCGACCGCGTCGGCGAGTTCGCCATCGGCACCAACGTCGCGGTGCGCGACGTCATCGGCAACATCCTCCAGGACGAGAAGATCCCCAGCGTCCACATCGCCTTCGGCCACCCCTACGCCGAGCACACCGGCGCCGACTGGCTCTCCACCACCCACATCGACTGCGTGGCGCGCCAGTGCAGCATCGCGATCGACGGCGAGCCGGTGATGGAGCGGGGCCGGTTCCTGATCTGACCGCGGGCCGTTAGCCCATGGACCCGGCGCTCCGCCGCGCCTTCAACGCCGCTTTCAGCGAGGAGAAGTACCGGGCCGTCGTCCGCCAGCTCGACGAGGAGCTCGGCTTCCCCGTCGCGTTCCGGATCAGCGAGACGCCGATCTTCCTGACGCCCGAGCTGACGGCGGAGCTGGCGGCCGCCGCCGAGGAGATCGTCGCCGCCGTCACCGCGCCGGAGTACCTGGCCGCGGCCGAGCGCGCGGTACCGCCGGAGCTGGCGGTCCCCGGCGCGGAAGGGCGGCCGCCCTTCGTGCAGGTGGACTTCGCGCTGGCCGCAGGCGAGGGCGGGCGGATCGAGCCGCGGCTCATCGAGCTCCAGGCCTTCCCCTCGCTCTACGCCTTCCAGTGGCTCCTCGACCGCATCTACCGCCAGCATTACGACATCGCGCCCGAGCTCGCCAGCTATTTCGACGGCCTCGACCACGACGGCTACGCGGCGCGCCTGCGCGAGACGATCGTCGCCGACTGCGACCCCGCGGAGGTGGTGCTCCTCGAGATCGAGCCCGAGCGGCAGAAGACGCGGCCGGACTTCGCGGCCACCGAGCGCCTCCTCGGCGTGCGCAGCGTCGACGTGCGCGAGGTCGCCGAGCACGGCGGCCGCCTCTCCTACCGCCGCGACGGCCGCGAGGTGCCGATCCGCCGCCTCTACAACCGCGTGATCTTCGACGAGCTGGTCCGCCGCGGCCTGCCGCGGGAGCCGCTCTTCACCGAGCCGCTCGACGTCGTCTGGGTGGGGCACCCCAACTGGTACTTCCGCATCAGCAAGTTCTCGCTCCCCTTCCTGCGCAGCCGCTACGCGCCGCGGGCGCACTTCGTCTCCGACCTCGCGGCGCCGCCGGACGACCTCGGCGAGTACGTGCTGAAGCCGCTCTACTCCTTCGCCGGGCTGGGAGTGGAGCTGGACGTCACCCCCGAGCGGCTGGCCGCCCTGCCCCGCCCGGAAGAGTGGATCCTGCAGCGGAAAGTCGCTTACGCGCCGGCGATCGAGACCCCCGACGGCCCCGCCAAGGCGGAGGTCCGCATGATGTTCCTCGGCACCGACCGCCCGCGGCTGGTCAACAGCCTCGTGCGCATGAGCAAGGGAGCGATGATGGGCGTCGACTTCAACAAAGCCAAGACCTGGGTCGGCGCCAGCGTCGCCTACCACCCGGAGATTCCCGGGTCTTAGCCGCTAACCGTAGAGGAACCGCAGCGCTTGTGGCAGGCGCCGGCGCCAGGCCACCTCGCTGTGGGTTCCCCGGCTGTCGCAGCGCCACAGCAAGCGGTCCGGACCGTAGCCGCGGCCGGCGAGACGCTCGGCGAGGGCGGCGGCGAGGGGCTGCGCGGTGCCGCGCCCCTCGCGGACGCCGCAATCGAGGTAGATGCGCGACACCGGCGGATTGGGGCGGGCGGCGAGCTCGTCGAAGAGCGCGCCCTCGGTGACCCAGAGCGCCGGGGACATGGCGAGCGCGCCGCCGAAGGCCTCGGGGTGGCGGAAGTGCGCGTAGAGCGCCGCGAGGCCGCCCATCGAGGAGCCGCCGACGACCGTTCCGGCCAGCGATGGATGAAGGGGGTAAGCGGCGGCGAGCGCCGGCAGCAGCGTCCCCACCGTCCAGTCGAGCAGCAGGTCGAGCCGCCCGGGCTCGCCGCGCACCGGGAAGGGGGAGAGCTCGCCGATGCGCGCCGGGCCGCCGTGGTCGATGCCGGCAACGATCGGCGCCGGGCGCCGCGCCTTCGCGAGCTTCTCGACGGCCGCGTGCAGGCGCCAACCGCCGGCATACGAAGGCCTGTCGTCGAAGAGGTTCTGGCCGTCGAACATCAAGAGGAGGTGGCGCGGCTCCTCTGGGGTGAAGTCGCGCGGCAGGTAGATGCGGAGGCGCCGCGGCGCCAGCTCCGGCACCGCGTACGGCCCGAGCACGTGGACCTCTCCCGGGCGCAAGCTCGCCAGCGCGCCCGGATCGAGCGCCGCGAGTGCCGGCGGCTCGAGGGCCGGGGCGAGGGCGGCGTGGCCGGTCTCGACGTCGTGCACGCACGGAATCATAGCGGCGGCCCACGCGGCGCCGCGGTTACGCGGCGACCGCGCGCGTGCCCGCCGCGTCCAGGAACTCGGTCACCTCCGCGATGACGCGGGCGTCGCGCAGCAGGCGCCGGTGCCCGAGGCCTTCGACCCGGACGAAGCGAGAGTCCGGCCAGGCCGCGGCGAGCCGGCGGCCGTGCTCGAAGGGGACATCGAGGTCGCCGGCGTCGTGGACGACCAGCGCCGGCAGGTCGAGGTCGCGCGCCACGCCCGGCACGCTCCACTCCTCCCAGGTGCCGCCGATCTCGGCGCGGATGAGCTCCACCACCCGCGCGGCCCGCGCGCCGCGGAAGCCCAGGGAGTGGGCCATGATCCAGGCGAACTCCAGGGGCTCGGCCCCGGGCGCCAGCAGCGCCACGGCGTCGGCGGCGAGCCCCTGCCGCAGGGCGTAGACGGTGGCGGCGCCGCCCAGCGAGTGGGCGACGATCCCGGCCGGCGGCCCGGTCAGCTCGGCGACGGCGCGGATCGCGGCGGCGAAGTCGGGCGCCGTGGCGCGGCGGCCGGTCGAAGCGCCGTGGGCCGGCATGTCGAAGGCGACGGCCCGGAATCCGGCGGCAACGAGCCCCGGCACGAAGCCGGCGAGCTGCGCCGCCTGCCCTTCCCAGCCGTGGACCAGCAGCACCGGCCGCCCTTCTCCCCAGCTCCAGCCGGCCAGCCGCTGGCCGGCGGCGGCGAGGCTCCACGAGCGGCGGGCGAGGCCCGGCACCTCGGGCGCCGCGGGGCGCCGCAGCCGGCGCGGCGTGAAGAACTGGCGCGCGGCCCAGCGCTCGGCGGCGGCCGGCGCCACCGACGAGGCGGCGCGCGGGCCGGCGCGCACGACGCGGAGAGCGAGCGGTGTGGGACGAACGGTCGTGCTTTTCTTGGACGTACCGGCGGCGATGGCGGACATGGCTCTCTCCTCTCTCAGGGTCGGACGGAAGCGACGAGGCGGTCGTAGGCGGCGCGGGCGCGCCGCGGCGCCTGCGGGTCCTGGAGCAGGCGCTTGGCGTGGTGGTAGCCGAGGATGATGGCGTAGAGCTCGAAGGCGAACTGCCGGGGATCGAGGTCGGGGCGGAAGTGTCCCTCCTCGACCGCCAGCCGCGCCGCCTTGGCGAGAGTGTCGAACCAGTCGCGCTTCGCCCCCACCAGGAACTCGCGCTGCGGGCCGGGGCGGTCGTCGTACTCGACCTCGGCGGCGATCAGGACGCAGCCCCCCGGCATCCCGCCCGCGTCCCATTCGAGCCAGCGTTCGAAGAAGGCGCGGATGCGCGGCTCGCCGCGCGGCGCCGCGAGGCCGGGGCGCACGACGACGTTGCGGAACCGCTCGACCGCCGCCTGCAGCACCTGGAGCTGCAGCTCCTCTTTCGAGCCGAAGTGGGCGAAGAGGCCGCTCTTCGAGAGGCCCAGCTCGGTCGCCAGGCCGCCGATCGAGAGCCCGTCCAGGCCGTCGCGGCTCGCCAGGCGAACCGCCTGATCGAGGATGCGCTCCTTGGTCTCGGCGCCCCTGCCCATACAAAAATAGTGCGACCGTTCTTTTTCGCCGTCAAGCCGGCAGCACGGCGACCCGCTCCAGGAGCTCCCGCACCTCGCCCGGATCGCGCAGCGAGTAGGCCGCGGCGGTCGGGCGCGGGTGGTCGGCGACCAGGATGCCGACGCCGGTCTCCGCCACAACGCGGAAGGCGTCCTCGTCGGTGACGTCGTCGCCGACGTAGAGCGGCACGCTGCGGCCGCCGTCGAGGCCCCAGGCGGCGAGGAGCCAGCGCAGCGCCTCCCCCTTGTCCCAGGCGAGCGCCGGCCGCAGCTCCCAGACTCTCTTGCCCGCCGCCCTGCGCAGCGCCGGGTGCGCGGCGAGCACCCGGTCGACTGCGGCCTCGATCGCCGCCAGGTCCTCCGGCCGCGCCAGCCGCCAGTGGACGGCGACGCTGAAGCGCTTCGGCTCGACCAACACGCCCGGAAACCCGGCGAGCGCCCGCTCCAGCTCCACCGCCGCCGCGCCGATCTCCGCCGGCGTCCCTTCCCCAACCTCGTGCCGGAGCTCCCGTCCCGGCCAGCCGCCCGCGACGTCGAAGCCGTGGCTGCCGGCGTAGACGATCTCCGGCAGCCCGACGAGCGCCGCCACGTCCTCCCGCCCGCGCCCGGAGAGCACCGCCAGAGGGAAGCGCCGCGCCAGGCGCGTGAGGAGGTCGCGCACGCCGCCTTCGAGCACCGCCAGCTCGGGGCGGGCGACGATCGGGGTCAGCGTGCCGTCGTAGTCGAGAAATAGAACTGGGCGACCGCCAGTGCGCAGCCGGCGCTCGATCTCCGGCCACCGGTCGAGGGCCGAGGGGGGCAGCGCCGCGGCGCCCACCTCAGAGCTCGATCCAGGCGTCTTCGAGGTCGAGCTGCGGGAAGTATTCCTTGGGGGTGCGGAAGTCGTCGGGCGCCTCGCCCAGCGCCGTCTTGAGGTAGACGTCCACCCACCAGAAGATGTCCTGCTGGCGCAGGATCTCCTGCATCGCGCGCATCCGCCGCAGCCGCTCGTCGGCCGGCATGTGGAGGGCGTAGTGCAGGGCGTCGGCCATCCCTTCGATGTCGTGCGGGTTGACGAGCAGCGCCCCGACCTGGAGCTGCGCCGCCGCGCCGGCGAACTCCGAGAGCACCAGCGCGCCGTGCCCATCCACCTGGCAGGCGCAGAACTCCTTGGCCACCAAGTTCATACCGTCCTTGAGCGAGGTGACGAAGCCGACCCGCGCCAGGCGGTAGAGCGCCACCAGGTCGCGGCGCGGCAGGTGGCGGTAGTAGTAGTGCACCGGCACCCAGCCGGCGGTCGAGTACTCGCCGTTGATCTCCCCCACGAGACGCTCGATCTTCGCCTTCAGGGCCTGGTACTCGGCCACCCCCTCGCGGCTCGGCACCACGAACTGCATCAGCCGCGCCTTCTCGCGCAGGTCCGGGTAGCGCTCGAGGGCGTTGCGGAAAGCGAGGAGCCGCTCGGGGAGCCCCTTGGTGTAGTCGAGGCGGTCCACGCCGACGACCAGGTCGTACGGGCCGATCCGCCGCCGCAGGTCCTCCATCCGCCGCTCCACCTCGTCGGAGAGGGCCATCTCCTCGAAGGAGGCGTAGTCGATGCCGATCGGGAAGGCCCCGACACGCACCGTCCGTTCCCCCACCCGCACCTTGTCGGCGGCGCCGCCGTGGACGGTGCGCACCTCGGGCAGCAGGTGCTTGAGGCAGTGCAGGAAGTTGCGCTTGTCGCGCGGCGTCTGGAAGCCGAGGAGGTCGTAGGCGAGCAGGGCCGCGAGGACCTGGCCGCGCCAGGGGAGCTTCAAGAAGATGTCGAGCGGCGGGAAGGGGATGTGGAGGAAGAAGCCGATGCGCCGCGACGCGGCCTGCGGGCGGAGGAACTCGGCGACGTGGATCAACTGGTAGTCCTGCACCCAGATGAAGTCGTCCGGCAGCCCGTGCTCGACCACCGCGTCGGCGAACTTGCGGTTGACCTCGAGGTAGGCGTACCAGTAGGCCGGGTCGAAGTCGCAGGAGCCGGTCAAGTCGTGGAAGAGCGGCCAGATCACGGCGTTGGCGAAGCCCTCGTAGAAGAGCTTGACCTCGCGCTCGGAGAGCAGAATCGGCTCGAGCTCGTAGCCGCGCTCGCGGAAGCCCTCGGCCATGAGCTGCTCCCACTCCCCGCCCTTCTCCAGCGCCAGCCCCGGCCAGCCGATCCAGACGCCGCCGCGGTGGGAGAGGACCGGCGCCAGGGCGTTGACCAGGCCGCCCGAGCCCGGCTTGAGCGACCAGCCGGTCTCCGCCTTTTCGAGCACCACGGGGAGGCGGTTGGAGACGACGAGGAGACGGCGAGAGAGGGGAGGGCTCAACGCGAACGCATTGTAGCCCTCGCGTCGAGCCGCGGGGTGCTACGATCGGGCGCAAATGGGACGTAACCTCGCCGCCGCAGCGCGCCTCGACACCGCGCGCGCTGCAGCGCGCACGGGCACTGCGCCCGGCTCGCTCGGCTGGCTCGTCGACGAGCTCCACCACGACCCGCGGCTGGGGTCACAGCTCGTCCACGCGGCCTACCTGCAGGGCGCGGCGGCCCGCTTCGCGCCGCTCGCGCCGCCGCTGCCGCCGCGGCTCGCACAGGCCCTCGCCGACGCCGGCGTGCCGGGGCTCTGGACGCATCAAGCGGAGGCGCTCGCCGCCGTCCGCCGCGGCGAGGACGTCCTCGTCACCACCCCCACCGCCTCCGGCAAGTCGCTCGTCTTCCAGGTGCCGCCGCTCGAGGAGGCGCTTGCCGGCGGTCCCGGCCGCGCCCTCTTCCTCTTCCCGTTGAAGGCGCTCGGCCAGGACCAGCGCGGCAAGTTCCTCCGCTTGGCCGCCGCCTGCGGCCTCGACGAGGAAGCGGCGGGCTGCGCTATCTACGACGGCGACACGCCGCGCGGCGAACGCAACGCGATCAAGCGGCGCTTCCCGCGCGTCGTCGTCACCAACCCCGACATGCTCCACCTCGGCATCCTCGGCGCCTGGACCGGCTGGGGACCTTTCTTCGCCGACCTGCGCTGGATCGTCCTCGACGAGCTGCACACCTACCGCGGCATCTTCGGCAGCCACTTCCACCACGTGCTGCGGCGCCTCCTGCGCCTCTGCCACGCGGTCGGCAGCGACCCGGTGCTCGTCGCCTCCTCGGCCACCGCCGCCAACGCCGGCGACTTCGCCGCCGAGCTGGCCGGCCGCCCCTTCCGCTGGATCGCGGGCTCCGGCGCGCCGCGCGAGGGGCGCCACCTCCTCCTCTTCCGCCCGGCGGCGAGCCCCTACACGCTGGTCCTCGAGCTCCTGACGCGCCTGCTCGCGGCGGGGCTCAAGACCATCGTCTTCACCAAGGCACGGCGGATCACCGAGCTCCTCTACTCCTGGCTGCGCGCGCAGTCGCCGGAGCTCGCCGCGCGCGTCGCCAACTACCGCGCCGGCTTCCTGCCGGAAGAGCGGCGGCGGATCGAGGCCGATCTCTTCGCGGGGCGGATCGACGGCGTCATCTCGACCTCGGCCCTGGAGATGGGGATCGACGTCGGCGGCCTCGACGCCTGCATCCTGGTGGGCTACCCGGGCAGCGTCATGGCGCTCTGGCAGCGGTCGGGGCGGGTGGGACGGGCGGACCGCGAGTCGCTGACCGCGCTCGTCGCGCTGCCCGACGCCCTCGACCAGTTCTTCCTCGACCATCCGGAGGCGCTCCTCGACCGCCCCTGCGAGCGGCTGATCGTCGATCCCGGCAACGACCTCGTGGCGCGCTCGCACCTCGTCTGCGCCGCTTCCGAGCTGCCGCTCGATCCCGCCGGCTGCGCCAGCGACCGCGCCTGGCTCGCGCGCCATGCGCCGGTGGTGAGCGAGCTGGTCGGCCGCGGCGAGCTCCTGGAGCGCGGCGACGGCGGCGAGCTCTACGCCCTCCGCCGCCGCCCGCAGCGCGGGGTCGAGCTGCGGGGCGCCGGCATGCCCTACGACATCCTCGACGCCCGCGACGCGCGGCCGATCGGGACGGTGGACGGCGTGCGCGTGCTTCACGAGTGCCACCCCGGGGCGGTCTACCTCCACGCCGGGCGGCAGTACCTGGTCGAGGAGCTGGATCCCGACGGCCGCCGCGTGGTCGCCGCGCCGGTCGAGCTCGACTGGTTCACCACGCCGCTGACCGAGAAGGAGACCGAGGTGCTGGAAGTCCTCGCCGAGCGGCGCGACGGCCGGCTCGCTGCCCGCCTCGGGCGCCTGGAGGTCACCGAGCGGGTCGTCGGCTACGAGCGCAAGCGGGTGCACGGGCAAGAGATCATCGACCAGCACCCATTGGAGCTGCCGCCGATCGTCTTCGAGACGGTAGGGCTGTGGTGGGAGGCGCCGCGGCCGGTCGAGGAAGCACTGCGGCGGGCCGGGGAGCACTGGGGCGGCTCGCTGCACGCCGCTGAGCACACAGCGCTCTCGCTCCTGCCGCTCGTCGCCCTCTGCGACCGCGGCGACGTCGGCGGCATGTCCTTCCCCTATCACCCGCAGGTCGGCTGCGGCGCCGTCTTCCTCTACGACGGCCACCCGGGCGGCATCGGCATCGCGGCGCGCGCCTTCGCCGATCTGCCGGGATTGCTCGGGAGGGTGCTCCAGCTCCTCGCCGCCTGCCCCTGCGACGCCGGGTGCCCCTCTTGCGTGCAGTCCCCGAAGTGCGGCAACGGCAACCGCCCCCTCGACAAGGGAGGCGCAGCGCACGTCCTGCGCCTCCTGATCGGCTGAAGCAGGCGTTTCGGCACAGAACTTGCGGAGCCCGGTGATGGGCTCCGCTGCCCGCAGGGTCGCCGGCCAGAGCCGGCAACTGATCTGGATTGCGGGTTGAAGGCCCACTCTCCGTGGAGGTGCCCCATGGCCCTTACGACCGCCAGCCATCAGGCGTACCGCATCCTCCACTTCGGCTTCACCGTCGCCCCGATCCTGGCGGGGCTCGACAAGTTCACCCACATCCTGACCGATTGGACGCAGTACCTGGCGCCGTTCATCCCGCAGACTCTCGGCATGTCGGCCGAGACGTTCATGAATGATCGTGGGAGCGATCGAGATCGTCGCCGGCCTGCTCGTCGCCGTCAAGCCGCGCTTCGGCGGCTACCTGGTGGCGGCCTGGCTCTTCGGCATCATCGTCAACCTGCTGATCCTCGGCAGCTACTTCGACGTCGCGTTGCGCGACCTCGGCCTCCTGCTCGGGGCGCTGGCGCTGGCGCGGCTGGCGGAGGACGCGTGAGGGCGACGCGCGACCCGTGGGGCGGC
>DASWHY010000467.1:0-1748 GCA_036397955.1 Thermoanaerobaculia bacterium
GCGCTGCCGGTGCGCGAGTTCGCGCTCTACACCCTGGCGGTCTCGGTCGTCGGGATGTTCACCTTCCTCACCGACCTGGGGAGCACCGGCTCCCTCCTCCACTTCTTCCACCGCGAGCGGGGAGGCGCGGCGTTCGAGCCCTACCGCCAGGCGGTGCTGTCGCTGCGTCGCGGCGCCTTCGTGCTCGGCGCGCTGGCGGTTCTCGCCGCCTTCCCGGCGGCGGCCGCCGCCGAGGGGTTCGGCGCCCGCGCATATCTGCCGGTCGTCCTCGGCATTCTGCTCTGCGCCTGGTTCCAGATCGACTCCTCGCTGCGCCTCCTCATGCTGCGCCTGGAGGACCGCTACGGCCGCTCCTACCGCGCGGAGCTGGCCGGCGCGTTGCTGCGGCTCGGGGCGACCGCGCTCCTGGTGGTCCTCGCCTGGCTCGAGGCGTGGCTCGCGATCCTCGCCACCGCCGCCGGCACCGCCCTGGTCGCGCGGCTCGCCGCCGGCGGGGAGCCCCGGGACGCGAAGGCCGCGGCCGCCGCGCCGCTCGCCCCTTACCGCAAGCGCGTCCTCCGCTACCTCCTGCCGACTCTGCCGAGCGCCCTTTACTTCGCCTTCCAGGCGCCGCTCGTGGTCTGGCTCGCCGCCGCCTTCGGACAAGCGCGCACGATCGCCGAGGTCGGCGCGCTCGGGCGGCTGGGGCTGATCGTGGGCCTCTTCTCGGGTCTGACCGGCGTCGTCTTCCTGCCGCGCCTCGCACGCCTCGCCGACGAGCGCCTCTACCTCCGGCGCTACCTCCAGTTCGGCGCCCTCCTCGCCGCCGTGGCGGTGGCGCTCCTCGCCGTCGCCTGGGCGGCCCCGGGCCCCTTCCTCTGGCTCCTGGGCGAGCCCTACGCCGGCCTCGACCGCGAGCTGCTGCTGGTGGTCGCCGGAGCGGGCCTCGCCCTGCTGGACGGCTACGGCGTGGCAGTCAACATGGCCCGCTCCTGGACCCGGTGGCAGGCGCCTGCTCTGGTCGTCCTCCTCGCCGTCCAGGCCACGGCGATCGCGGTGTTGCCGCTGTCCACGGCGTACGACGTGTTGCTGTTCGGGTTGTTGACCAGGACCGTGGGTGCGATCTCGCAGGTCGTCATCAACCTCGTCGGCTTCATCCGGCCGGCCTGGGTGAGCTGGGCATGACCGCCGCTCGCGGGCCGGATTCACCGCGCGTGGCGGTCGTCTATCCCATGCCCTTCGGCAGCAACGGCACCTACGGGGGCGGCGAGCGCTACGCGCTGGAGCTGGCGAGGGCGCTGGCGCGCCGGGTGGAGACGCGGCTGATCATGTTCGGGAATCATCCGGGGCGGTCGCGCGAAGGGAGTCTCGACGTCCGCACCTACCGGCCGCTGCTCTACGTCCGTGGCGAGCGGTTCAACCCTCTGTCCTTCCGCCTGGCCGCCGCCCTCGCCGACGTCGACGTGGTCCACTGCGTCTGCTGGAACACCCTGCTCACCGACACCTCGGTCCTGCTGGCCCGCGCGCTGGGCAAGAAGGCCTTCGTCACCGATGTCGGGGGCGGCGCGAGCCTGACGCTGCGGCGCTGGCTGCCCATCGATCGGCTGGTCGACGGCTTCCTGCTCATCGCGGAGAAGGCCCGCGAGCAGTTCCCGGACGTCGACTCGCGGGCCAAGATCATCTACGCCGGGATCGACGTCGAGCGGTACGCGCCTCCCGCTACGGAGGGCGGGCGGCGCGGCGTCCTCTTCGTCGGGCGGCTGCTGCCG
>DASWHY010000468.1:0-11895 GCA_036397955.1 Thermoanaerobaculia bacterium
ACGTCCGCCGTCCACCCCGCGGCGAAGCGGCTGGTCAAGCCGAGCCCCCAGGTGTCGTTGACCTCGTCGAAGTCGATCGACCAGTCGTCGATCGGCCGCGTCGAGGGGGCGGCGCCCGACTGCCGGCCGCGCTGGGAGACGTCGCGGTCGGCGCGGTGGCCGAAGAGGTAGAAGTTGAGGTTCTCGCCCGGCGCGTAAGAGAGCTCGGCGTTGTACTGGATCACCTCGTCGGCGAGCAGCCCGTGCGCGCTCTCGTCGTACTCCTCGTCGCGGCCGGTGATGCCGGCAGTGAAGGTCCAGGCGTCGGTGGGGTAGAAGTCGGCCAGCAGCCGCCACTGGTCGTACTCGCGCGCCGCCTGCGCGTACTTGCGCAGCCCGGGCTGGTTGTTCACCCCTTCAGGATCGACGAAGCTCTCCTCCTGCGCCTCGACCCGGTAGCCGTCGATCGAGCGGTCGGCGATCTCGTAGCTCGCCCGCAGGTTGAGCCGGCGGCTCGGCCGCGTATCGAAGCTCAGGGTCACGACGTCCTCGTCGGAGCCCTCCACCTCGCGGAACTCGCGGTCCCAGGTCTGACGCCGGTAGGCCAGGCCCAGGCTGCTGTCGCGGAAGACCTCCCAGTCGAGGTCGAAGCCGAGGTCCTGGCGGGTGTAGGCGTAGGGGACGGTGACGCGCGGGATCTCTTCCCAGACCGAGTGGAAGCGGACGTAGCCGGGGAACTCGATGCGCGGCGAACGGTTGTCGTAGTCGTAGTAGCGGTAGCGGAAGACCAGCGACACGTCCTCGCCGAACTGCGTGCCGACGTCGCCGTTGAGCGCCAGCACCTGCACCTCGGTGTCGGCGTTGCGCACTGGCAGGTTGGCCGGGTCGGTCGGGTCGAAGGTGGCGCCGGTGTGCGGGTCGATGCCGCGGATCGCGCTGTTGAGCGTGAACGGCAGCAGCGGGTCGTCCTGCGTCATGAGGTTGTAAGAGGCGCTGCCGCTCGCCCACCAGTCTCCGGCGAAGCGGACGCGCCCGTCGGCGAAGACCACGCTCGAGCGGTTGTCCGGCGCCAGGTCGGCGAAGCCGCGGGCGGCGCCGTTGATCGACGAGCTGCTCGGCGCCTGGTAGGCGCTGGCGTCCGTCGAGTCGGTCGCCCGGAACGGGTTGTCCCAGAAGAGGGTGCTGACGTCGTTCTCGAAGGTCGAGTAGCGGACGCCGAAGCGCGCCCCGCCGCGCTCGCCCTTCCACTCGCCGGCGAGCTCGGCGCCGGTGGTGTCGTACTCGATGGGCTCCGGCAGCTCGGTGACGTTGTTGAAGCCGAACGACGCGCCGTAGGGCCGGTTGCCGCTGCGGTTCTCGTGCGTGTACTCGAGCCCCCAGGCGAGCCGCCCCATCTTGCCGAGGTCGAGCCGCGCCGAAGTGCGGTCGCGCCGCAGGCCCAGGCTCACCTCCTGCTCGGCGGCGAGGTAGGGAGCGAGGACGCGGTCGAGGAAGGCGAAGGTGACGCCGGTGCGGTTGGCGGTGAACTGCTGCTGTACGGCGCCCTGGATCGCCGCCTGCACCGGGTCGGCGATCTCGTAGACGCCGGGGCGGGTCTGGCTCCAGAGCATGCGGCCGCCGTTGCCGAAGCGGTGGGGGATCTTGTTGTAGTCGAGCCGCAGCTCGTAGCGTCCGGAGAGGCCGTAGGCGAGGGTGTAGCGGGCGTCCTCGCGGCCGATGCGGGAGGCGGCGAAGTCGAAGGTGCGGTTGCGGTCCGCGCTCTCGCCCTCGACGTCGAGGGAGGCGAGGAAGCCGCTGCCGAGGTCGCGGTACTCCTCGAACTTGGCCGAGTTGGTGTCCACGTCGGTCTCGAGCACGGCGAAGACCACCGGATCGACGCGGAAGCTGAACCCCTGCGCCGCGGCGTCCTGGGCCGCGGCCGGCGCCGCGGCGGCGAGGCAGAGCAGTCCGGCGAGGACGGCGGCGGCCTGCGACTTGGTCGTGCGGGCGTCCATGGCGTCCTCCCTTAGTGCGCCAGGTATGGCGCGGACGGATGGTTGCTGCCGTGGATCGCCGCGTGGCAGTCCAGGCAGGCCCGGTTGAAGACGCGGTTGCTGCCGCGCGCCGGGTCTTCGAGCGTCGGCACGCGCAGGCCGTCGTAGAGGGTGCCGGGGTGGCGGGTGTTGGCGTGGCACTGCTGGCACAGGTACGGCACCGACGTCTTCTGCAGCTTCAGGTGGTTCGAGCCGTGCGGCGTGTGGCAGTTGAGGCAGCTCTCGCGCACCGGCGGGTGGTCCCAGAGGAACGGCCCGCGCTTCTCGGTGTGGCACGAGTAGCACTGGTCGTTGACCGAGGCGGCGCGGATCAGCTTGGGGGTCGGCGAGCCGTGCGGGTTGTGGCAGTCGACGCAGGAGATCTTCCCCTCGCGGATCGGATGGTGGGAGTTCTTCCAGGTCTCGGCGCGGACGTCCTTGTGGCAGGCGAAGCACTGCTCGGCGACGGTGGCCGTCTTGAGCTGCGGCTCGCTCTTCGGCGTGTGGACGCTGTGGCAGGAGATGCAGGAGAGCCCGCGCGCGTGGTGGCGGCTGCCCTGCCAGAACATCTGCTCGCCGCCGTCGTGGCAGGTGCGGCAGATCGCGACCTGCGCCGCGACGCTCAGACGGTCGATGCGGGGGTGGAGCGCCGGGTCGTCCGGGTTCTCGGCGTGGGCGCCGCCGGGGCCGTGGCAAGTCTCACAGCCCTGGGCCGACAGCCGAGCGAAGGCCGCCTTGCCGTGCGGCGTCCCGCCGAGGTGCGTCGCCACGGTGTCGTGGCAGGCGACGCAGGTCTCGGTGCCGACGTAGGCCGGCGCCGTGGCGTGCGCGGGCGCCGGCTGCGGCTCGGCGGGTTCCTGCTGCCGGGGGGTGGCGCCGCTGCCGGAGGCGGCGGCGAGGAGGGCGACGGCGGCGACCGGGACCAACAGGTACGGCAACCTCATCGGGTCCTCCTCCCGCTTCGCGGGTTGGACTTCCACGACCGACGGCTCCATCCTCGGCGTGGCCGGCCTCGCGCTCCATAGCCCGCGGGGTGGTTTCCTTCCCTACCCGCCAGGGTGGGACCGCGGCCGGTGCAGTTGGCTCTAGAATAGCAAACGGATCGATTGCAACCTCGAAAGGGGCGACCATGAAAGCCACTCTCGTCCTCGCCGGCGCCGTCTCCGTCCTGCTCCTGGGTCTCGCCCTCTCGGTGCCCCCCACGGCCGCCGCCCAGGCCAAGCTCGACGGCAAGGCCATCTTCCTCGCCCAGAAGTGCAATCTCTGCCACGACGTCTCGTCGGCGGCCATCACCGCGACGACCAAGTCCGCGACGCTGAAGGGGCCCGACCTGACGGGCAAGGCGAGCAAGCGCGACGCCCGCCTGCTCAACGACTTCCTCCGCAAGAAGGCCGCCATCGACGGCAAGAAGCACAAGAAGGAGTTCACCGGCAGCGACGAGGAGATGGGTGCCTTGATCGCCTGGCTGCAGAAGCAAGAGAAGAAGTGATCGGGACGCGCGCGCGAGCCGCCGCTTGAAGAGCTTCTTCATCGCGCTGACGCGCAATCCGATCAGCCTGCTCGGCACGGCGCTGGCGACCGCATCGGCGATCGTCATCGCCACCCTCTTCGCGCTCGACCTCTTCGGTCTCCGCAGCGGCCCCTACGTCGGGATCATCGCGTTCCTGATCTTGCCGGCGATCTTCGTCCTCGGCCTGCTGCTGATCCCGATCGGGATCGCGCAGCAGAAGCGCCGCGACCGCCGGGCGCAGGCCGCCGGCGCCGGCCCGCCCGCGCTGCCGGTCATCGACCTCAACCGGCCGCGGACGCGCAGCGCGGCCCTGATCTTCCTGGCGCTCACCGCCCTCAACGTCGTGATCCTCGCCACGGCGACCTATAAGGGCGTCGAGACGATGGACTCGACCGAGTTCTGCGGCCAGACCTGCCACAGCGTCATGCAGCCCGAGTACACCGCCTATCAGGCCTCACCCCACGCCAACGTGCGCTGCGTCGATTGCCACATCGGCCCCGGGGCGGACTGGTTCGTCAAGTCGAAGCTCTCGGGTTCGTGGCAGGTCGTCTCCGTCGCTCTCGACCTCTACCCGCGGCCGATCCCGACCCCGGTGCACAGCCTGCGGCCGGCGCGCGAGACCTGCGAGCAGTGCCACTGGCCGGCCAAGTTCGTCGGCGACCGCCTGCGGGTGATCGAACGGTTCGCCGACGACGAAGCCAACACGCCGATGACGACGGTCCTCCTGATGCGCGTCGGCGGCCTCCGGGGACGGGCCTCGCACGGCATCCACTGGCACGTCGATCCGGGGGTCGAGATCCGCTACCTCGCCGACGACACGCGGCAGACGATCTACGACGTCGAGCTGCGGACGGCGGACGGCAAGGCCCTTCGCTACCGCCCCGGGGAGAAGGCGCAGGCGCCGGCAGGAGCGGCGTGGCGGACCATGGACTGCGTCGACTGCCACAACCGGCCGAGCCATACCTTCCGGCCGCCCGAGACGGAGGTCGACGCAGCGCTCGCCGACGGGCGCATCACCCGCGATCTGCCCTACGTCCGCCGCGAGGGTGTCCGCCTGCTGCAGGCGAGCTACCCGTCGCACGAGGCGGCGGCGCGCGGCTTCGCGGCCGGTCTCGCCGAGGTCTACGCCAAGCAGCGCCCGCCGGTCGCGCGGCGCGAGACGACGAAGATCGACGCCGCGGCCGCGGCACTGGCGGCGATCTACCGCCGCAACGTCTTCCCGGCGATGAACATCGGCTGGGGAACCTATCCCAACCACCTCGGCCACGAGAGCGCCCCGGGGTGCTTCCGCTGTCACGACGACCAGCACACGACGGCGGGCGGGCGGACCATCTCGCAGGACTGCGAGACCTGCCACAGCCTGCTGGCGATGGAGGAGGAGGACCCCGAGATCCTGCGCAGCCTGCAGCCGTGAGCCTGCGCGCGGCGCGAGGAGGCGCCATGACGATCGACGTCCGGACTCTCCCGCGAGGGCTCGCCGCTCTCGCCTTCCTCGCCGGTCTGACGGCGGCCAGCCCGCCGCCGGCGGCGGCGCAGCCGACTCCCTGCACCGACTGTCACGAGACGCAGGTGGAGTCGCCGGTCCACGCCGACCTCGCCTGCGCCGACTGCCATGCCTCGGTCGACCCCGACGGCGATCACGCGGAGACGGCGAAGCGGGAGCTCGCGAGCCCGCAACTCTGCTCGACCTGCCACGACGCGGACCTCTCGGCCAGCGTCCACGCCGAGGTCGGTTGCGGCGATTGCCACGGCAAGGCGCACCAGATGCTCCCGGTCGCGGACCACGCCTCCCCGGTCTCGCCGCGGCGGCAGATCGCGACCTGCGCCGGATGCCATCAGGGCGAGTCCGTCGACAAGTACACGCAGACCGTCCACGGCTGGGCGCTGCTGCGCTCGGGCCTGCTGAGCGCCCCTTCCTGCAATGACTGTCACGGCAGCCACGACATCCTGCCGGTCGCCGATCCCGCGTCCCGGGCCTCGGAGCGGAGCTCGCCCGAGACCTGCGCCTCCTGTCACACCTTCATCCTCGACGACTGGGCGGAGAGCGCCCACGGCAAAGCCTGGAAAGCGGGCAACACCAAGGGACCGGTCTGCGTCGACTGCCACGGCGCGCACGAGATCTATCACCCGCGCGAGGCGGCGGAGCGGCTGCGCATGCCGGCCAAGTGCTCCGACTGCCACACCGGGCGCTACCACACCTACCGCGACACCTTCCATGGCAAGGCGACCGGCCTCGGCTTCGAGACCGCGGCCACCTGCGGCGACTGCCACACGCCGCACCACAACCTGCCGGCGAACGACCGGCGCTCCAGCGTCCATCCCGCGAACCTCGAGGCGACCTGCGGCCAGTGCCACGGCGCGGTCACGGCCTCCTTCGTCACCTTCAAGACGCACCTCGACCCGAGCGATCCGCGGCAGAGCCGCCCGGTCTACTGGATCTGGCTCGCCATGACCGGTCTCCTCGTCGGCGTCTTCGGCTTCTTCGGCGTGCACGACGCGCTCTGGTTGCAGCGCGGAGTGGTGGCGATGGCGCGCGGTGAGCTGCCGGGAGCCAAGGTCAAGGCGGGGCCGCACGTGCGGCGCTTCGCGCGCATCCACGTCTGGATGCACGTCGTGGTCATCGTCAGCTTCCTGCTGCTCGCCGCGACGGGACTGCCGCTGCGGTTCCACTTCACCCCCTGGGCGAAGGCGTTGATGGCGCTCTTCGGCGGCGTCGAGGGAGCGCGCTTCCTGCACCGGCTGTCCGCCCTCGTCACCTTCGGCTACCTCGGCGTCCACCTCATGCACCTCCTCTGGCGCACGCTGAAGAAGAGGGAGCGGGGGCTGTTCTGGGGGTGGCGATCGATGGTGCCGCGGGGCAAGGACTTCGCCGACCTCTGGCACAACCTGCTCTATTTCCTCTACCTGCGGCCGCGACCGCGGACGGACCGCTGGGCCTATTGGGAGAAGTTCGACTACTTCGCCGTCTTCTGGGGAGTGGTGATCATCGGCCTCTCCGGGCTGGTGCTCTGGTTCCCGGCCTTCTTCACCCGTTGGCTGCCCGGCTGGGCGCTCAACGCGGCGGCCGTCATCCACGGCGACGAGGCGCTGCTGGCGGTGGGCTTCATCTTCGTCTTCCACTTCTTCCACACCCACATGCGGCCCGAGAGCTTCCCGCTCGATCCGGTCGTCTTCACCGGCTCGCTGCCGCTCGAGAAGTTCAAGGAGGAGCGCCCGCTCGAGTACCAACGCCTGGTCGCGAGCGGCGAGCTCGAGGCCTACCTGGTCGACCCGCCGTCGCCCGCCCTGCTGCGCCGCGTCTACGTCCTGGGCTTCGCGGCGGTGGCGATCGGGGTGCTGCTGGTGATCGGGATCCTCTGGGGCATCCTGCGCTATTAGCCGCCGTCGTCAACCTAGCCCTGCGGATGATGATGCTCTCCGAGCTCCTGACCCGGCTGCAGCAGCTCGACCCGCGCTGGCAAGCCCTCGCCGCCGGCAGTTTCACCTGGCTGCTGACGGCGCTGGGCGCCGGCGCGGTCGTCTTCTTGCAGCGGGCGGTGCCGCGGGCCTGGCTCGACGCGATGCTCGGCTTCGCGAGCGGCGTCATGGTGGCCGCGAGCTTCTGGTCGCTGCTCGCGCCCGCCATCGAGATCGCCGCGGCGCAGGGCGTGCCGCCGTGGCTGCCGGCGGCGGTGGGCTTCCTGCTGGGCGCGGCGTTCTTGCGCCTCGCCGACGCCTTCATTCCCCACCTCCACCTCTTCCTGCCGCCGGAGAAGGCCGAGGGCATCCGCACTCACTGGCGGCGCACGACGCTCCTCATCCTGGCGATCACGCTGCACAACATCCCGGAGGGCCTGGCGGTTGGGGTGGCGTTCGGCGTCGCCGGGCATCCGGAGGGGGCGTTTGCCGCTTTGCCCTACAGCGCTGCCCTGGCGCTGACCTTGGGCATCGCGCTCCAGAACGTGCCGGAGGGGATCGCGGTCGCCGGGCCGCTGCGCGCGGCCGGCCTGTCGCGCGGCAAGAGCTTCGTGCTGGGCAGCCTCTCGGCCGCGGTCGAGCCGATCGCCGCGGTGATCGCCGCGGCCGCCGTCCTGTCCATCCGCGCCGTCCTCCCCTACGCCCTCGCCTTCGCCGCCGGCGCGATGATCTTCGTCGTCGTCGAGGAGCTCATCCCCGAGTCCCAGAGCGGCGGCCGCACCGACCTCGCCACCCTCGCCACCATGCTCGGCTTCGCCGTCATGATGGTGCTCGACGTGGCGCTGGGGTGAGGGTCGGGGTGGGAGATCCCTCTAGAAGGTCGCCGGCGCGGTGCGCCGCTGCACGGCGTTGTACACCAGCCCGAAGACCAGACCGGTGTAGGCACCGTAGAGAAAGGACTCGACCAGCCCGATCAGGAAGCTGCCGAAGCTGATCCAGTGGAAGCCGGGAAGCACGGTTTCGAGCAGCTCGGCGGCGTGGAACTCGGGCGGCACGAGCAGGCCGTAGATCACACACAGGGTGTAGGTGATGGCGGCCCAGAGGGCCACGGTGAGACTCAGAGTTCTTGACCTTCAACATGACGAGCCTCCTTTCAGAGTCGACGCGCTGGGTTGGTTGGTCACCTAGGCCGCCTCCTGAAGCGCCGCCTCCGGCGGCGTCGTGGCGGCGAGATGGCGCACCTCGGTGCGCCACTTCCAGAGCTTGTAGATCGCCGGGTAGACCAGCAGCTCGAGCAAGAACGAGGTGGCGAGGCCGCCGATCATCGGGGCGGCGATGCGCTGCATGACGTCGGCGCCGGCCGAGGTTGACCACATGATCGGCAGCAGGCCCATGAACGCCGCGCAGACGGTCATGAGCTTCGGCCGCGCCCGCTTGACCGCGCCGTGGACTATCGCTTCGTCGAGGTCGGCGGCGGAGCGCAGCCGCCCCTCGCGCTTGGCCTCGTCGTAGGCGAGGTCGAGGAAGAGGAGCATGAAGACGCCGGTCTCGGCGTCGAGGCCGAGCAGCGCGATCATCCCCACCCAGGCGGCGATCGAGACGTTGTAGCCGAGCAGCCAGAAGAGCCAGATCGCGCCGACCGCCGAGAACGGCACCGCCAGCATCACGACCAGCGCCTTGAAGCCCGAGCGCGTGTTGGCGTAGAGGAGGACGAAGATGAGCGCCAGGGTCACCGGCACCACGACCTTCAGGCGCTCGCGGACGCGCAGCATGTTTTCGTACTGGCCGCTCCAGACGAGCGAGAAGCCGGCCGGCAGCCGCAGCCGCTCGCCGACCGCGCGCTTGGCCTCCTCGACGTAGCCGCCGATGTCGCGGCCGGCGACGTCGACGTAGACGTAGCCGGCGAGGAAGCCGTTCTCGTCGCGGATCATCGACGGCCCCTGCACCACCTCGATCGTGGCGAGCTGGGCGAGCGGCACCTGCGCCCCGGCGGGTGTCGCCACCAGCACGCGCGCCAGGCGGTCGGGGTCGTCGCGCAGCTCGCGCGGATAGCGGACGTTGATCGGGTAGCGCTCGCGCCCCGCGATGGTCGTCGAGACGTTCTCGCCGCCGATGGCGCTGGCGACGACCATCTGCATCTCCTCGATCGTCAGCCCGTAGCGGGCGAGCTGGTCGCGCCGCGGCACGACGTCGACGAAGTAGCCGCCGGCCACCCGCTCGGCGTAGACGCTGCGGGTGCCGGCAATGCCGCGCAGGATGGCCTCGAGGTGCTGGCCGGTGCGCTCGATCTCCTCCAGGTCGTCGCCGAAGACCTTGACGCCGATCGGTGTGCGGACGCCGGTTGCCAGCATGTCGATCCGCGCCTTGATCGGCATCGTCCAGGCGTTGGTGACCCCGGGCGCGCGCAGGGCGCGGTCCATCTCCTCGATCAGCTCCTCGTAGGCGATGCGGTCGGACCCGAAGGGGCGGAAGGCGGGCTTCAGCCACTCCGGCGCCCAGGAGGAGTACCAGCGCGCCTTCGGGCGCCAGGCGCTCTCGGGCTTCAAGACGACCGTGGTCTCGAACATCGAGAACGGCGCCGGGTCGGTCGAGGTGTCGGCGCGTCCGGCCTTGCCGAAGACCCGCTCGACCTCGGGGAAGCGGCGCAGCACGCGGTCCTGCGCGGTCAGCAGCTCCTGCGCCTGCGCCACCGAGACGCCGGGGAGGGTCGTCGGCATGTAGAGGATGGTCCCCTCACTGAGCGGCGGCATGAACTCCTTGCCGAGCGCGAAGTAGACGGGGAGGCTCAGCAGCACCACCGCCAGCGCCCCCACCACCACGGCCGCCGGCCGCCGCAGCACGAAGCGGCAGGCGGGCTCGTAGAGGCGGAAGATGCCGCGGCTGATCGGATGGCGCTCCTCGGAGGAGTAGCGGCCCACCAGCAGGCGGGTCGAGATCGCCGCCAGCCAGCGCGGCCGGAACGAGAAGGGCTGCATGCGGGTGAAGAGCATGCGCAGGGCCGGGTCGAGGGTGATGGCGAGGAAGGCGGCGATCGCCATCGCCAGGTTCTTCGAGTAGGCGAGCGGCTTGAAGAGGCGCCCTTCCTGATCGACCAGGGCGAAAACCGGCAGGAAGGCGACGGCGACGACGAGCAGCGAGAAGAAGACCGCTGGGCCGACCTCTTGCATCGCCGCGACGAGCACCTCGCGGTAGCTCCCCTGCCGCCCGCCCGCGTCCCAGAGATGGAGCTTGTTGTAGGCGTTCTCCACCTCGACGATGGCGCCGTCCACGAGCACGCCGATCGAGATCGCGATGCCGGCCAGGGACATGATGTTGACCGTCACCCCCATGAGCGAGAGCGGGATGAAGGTGAGGAGCACCGACACCGGGATGGTGAGGATCGGCACCAGGCTCGAGGGGAAGTGCCAGAGGAAGACCACGATGACCAGCGCCACGATGAGCATCTCGATCGTCAGCTCGTGGCGGAGGGTCGCGAGCGCCCGCTCGATCAGGTCCGAGCGGTCGTAGGTCGTGACGATCTCGACGCCCGCGGGCAGGGAGGGCTCGAGATCGCGCAGCTTCTGCCGCACCGCGCGGATGACGTTGACGGCGTTCTCGCCATGGCGCATGACGACGATGCCGCCGACGTGGTCGCCGAGGCCGTCGAGGTCGGCGACGCCGCGCCGCATCTCGGGGCCGAGCTCGACGCGGGCGACGTCGCGGACGAGCACGGGGACGCCGGCGGGGGAGGTCTTCAAGACCACCTGCTCGAGGTCCGCGGGCGTCTCGACGTAGCCGCGGCCGCGCACCATGTACTCGGTGCCGCTCCACTCGAGGAGCCGCCCGCCGACCTCGTTGTTGGAGCGCCGCAGGGCCGCGACCACCAGGTCGAGCGGGATGCCGTAGGCCGCCAGGCGGTTGGGGTCGACGGTGACCTGGTACTGCTTGACGAAGCCGCCGATGGCCGCCACCTCCGCTACCCCCGGCACCGACTGCAGGGCGTAGCGCAGCGTCCAGTCCTGGTAGGAGCGCAGCTCGTCGAGCGAATGGTCGCCGCTGCGGTCCACCAGCGCATACTGGAAGACCCAGCCGACGCCGGTCGCGTCCGGCCCCAGCTCGGTCTGCACGCCCTCGGGCAGGCGGGCCTGGATCTTCGACAGGTACTCGAGCACGCGCGAGCGCGCCCAGTAGAGGTCGGTGCCGTCGCGGAAGACGACGTAGACGTAGGAGAAGCCGAAGTCGGAGTAGCCGCGCACCGCCTTGACGCGCGGCGCGCCGAGCAGGGCGGTGACGATCGGGTAGGTGACCTGATCCTCGACGATGTCGGGCGAGCGGTCCCACTTCGAGTAGACGATGACCTGGGTGTCCGAGAGGTCGGGCAGCGCGTCGAGGCGGATTGTGCTCAGGGTGTAAACGGCGAGCACGACGAGCGCCGCCACCGCGAGCAGGATGAGCCAGCGGTTTGCGGCCGAGAAGGCGATGACGCGGCGGATCACGGGGCGCCTCCGCCGTGGACGTGCCCCGGCGCGCTCATGCCCGCCACCGCCGCCCGCAGGCGCGACTCGGAGTCGAGCAGGAAGTTGGCGCGCACGGCGACCCGCTCGCCGGCGGCCACGCCGGAGAGGATCGCCGCCTCGCCGCCGCCGCGCATCCCCACCCGCACCTCGCGCGGCTCGAACGTGCCGCCGCGGGCGACGAACACGACCTGCCGCAGGCCGGTGTCGAGGACCGCCGAGTCGGGGACCACGACCCCCTCTCGCGTCTCGAGCTCGGGGGTGACGTCGAGGTACATCCCCGGCTTGAGCTGGAGCGACGGGTTGGCGAGCTCGATCCGCGCCCGCAGGGTGCGGCTCGCGGGGTCGAGCGTCGGGTAGACGAAGGCGACGCGGCCGGTGAAGCGCACCGCCGGGTCGTAGGGGAGGGAGAGCGCGACCGCCCGCCCGACATCGAGGGCGCGGCTCTCGAGCTCGTAGAAGTCCGCCTCCACCCAGATGCGCGACAGGTCGGTGATGGTGAGGA
>DASWHY010000469.1:0-3922 GCA_036397955.1 Thermoanaerobaculia bacterium
TGCAAGAAGTCCGCGAAGCCCTGCGAGTGGAGGGGCGCCAGCCAGGGCCACCACGAGCGCAGGTGGGGCGTCGAGGCCCAGCGGCCGAAGCGGTTCATCCACGCGAAGTCGTCGGGGGTGAGCAGGCCGGTGTCGAGGCCGTAGGCGCGATAGACGGCCTCCATCAGGTGCAGGGCGCGGCGGAGCGTCGGCAGGGCGGCGACCGCGCCCGCTTCGCTCACCGACGCCGGCAGGGCGGTGGGTCCGGCGGCGAGCACCTGCTCGGCCAGCTCGCCGCAGCTCGCGTCGGCGGCCAGTCGGGCCTCGAGGTCAGCCCACCTGCCTTCCAGCCGGACCTGCTGCGGGGAGGGCGCCTCCCGCCTCGGCAGCAGCTCGTAGCGGGCGCGCGCGAACGCGCCGCGCAGATCGGCGTCGCCTTTCGCTTTCCCGAAGCGGCCGAACGTGGCCGCCACGTGCTCGCCCAGCTTGCGGTAGGCCTCCCACTGGGCCTCGTCGAAGAACTGGTCGAGCGTCGTCTCCTGGGGGAAGTCGTCGTTGCGGCGATCGTAATGGGCCACGTCGACCGGCTCGTCGCCGACCAGGGTCGGCTTGACCAGGATCAGCACGCCCTCACTTTTTTCGTAGCGGATCGTGCCGGCGACCATGGCCTGGCGCGCGCGGCCGTTCGCGCCGGGCTTCAGGGCGTCGACGTCGACGTCGATCCGCACGCCGAGGTTGGTGCGGATGCGACGCATCGCGTTGGCGAGGTCGTCGAAGGCGTAGTCCGGGTCGGCGCCGCAGTCGGCCACCAGGATGAACCGGCACCCGCGGCGAACGAGCTCGTAGAGCCCGAGGTTCTCGTAGTGGCCGCCGTCGGAGAGGAACACCCAAGGGGAGCGCAGGGTCGAGCGGCTGAAGAGCTCGCGAAAGAAGAGGTGGCCGCGCAGGAGCCTCCTCGCGCGGCCCGGCGTCTTGCTCCGCGGATTGGGGACCCAGATCCCGAGCCGGAGGTTCAGGGCCGTGAGCAGGAAGGTCACCGCCTGCCCCAGGCGCATGGAGAGCGCGCCCATGTGGGAGTTGAAGGCGGCGGCGGAGGCGGTCATCGCCGCTCCCAGGCTCGGCGGGCCGCCGAGAGCGGACCACTCCTTCCAGTGGTCGCCCACCTGCAGGCCCACGGACGAGAGCACGGCGCTCTCGGCGCCGCGGTGGAGCGACGCCAGAGGGTCGCCGGCGAGGTCGTTGGCGGCGCAGCAGACGAGGTGGAAGGGACGCCCTTTCAACTCCGACAGCGAGAGGTCGTCGTCGCCGATCTCATCGGTCGCCTCCGGGTCGCCTGCGCGGGCCTTGGGGTCCTTGTTGGAGGCTCCGAGATAGGCGCGCACGAGGCGTGCCCGGTAGAAGCTGTGGAAGCCGACCTCCTGGGGATTGAAGAAGGCGAGCGTCAGGATCGCCATCCCGGCGGCGACGGCGAGCGCGCTCCACAGGCCGCCGGCTCCGAAGGCCGCGTAGACCATCGCCAGGAGGCAGGCCACGGCGGCGATGCCGGCCGCCAGGGTGAGATAGGCGAGCGCCTGGAGGAGCACCGGACCGGCCAGCAGGCGGACCTTGCCGCCGCTCGGTTTGTGGGGCTGCTGGCCGACGAGCTTGCGGGCCCACGAGAAGACGCCGCCGCCGGTGCCGGCCGCCGCGGCGGCGCCGGCGATCCCGGCCACTCCCTCCGCGGCCAGCACCTGGCCCGTCACCCAGAGCGCGCCGAGCACCGTCCAGGCGGCGGCGAACAGGAGGTTGCGGCTCAGTACCTTGTCCAGCGTCCCGTGCAGGAGACGGCGCGGCGGCAGGGCGCCCGCGAAAGAGCTGACGAGAGCGCGCAGCAGCACGAGGACGAGGACGCCGGCGAGCAGCGGGCCGACCGGGAGCAGCACCGCCGTCCAGTCGGCCGGCCCGACGTCGGCGAGCCGCAGCGGTCGCAGGAAGAGGTCCGCCGGCAACGCCAGCCACCAAACCGCGAGCCAGACGATGGCGGTAGGGACGGCCGCGGCGACCCACCACGCGCAATAGCCGATTTTCTGGGCGATCGGCGCCGGCGGCTCGGGGAGCCTGCGGCGCCAGAGGAGCCCGAGGGCCACGTGGCCGGCGAGGAGGACCGCGAGCAGGAGAGCCGCGCTCGCGGTCATCCCGAAGCGGGTCAGGGCGACGAGGAGGGCGAGCCAGCCGAGGACGACGAGAGCGACGGCGGCGACCGCGGCCAGCAGGGAGGGCACCAACGCCGCCACGACGCTGGCCACGATACGGCCGGTCTCGAAAGAGACCAGCGTGAGGCGAGGCCGCAGGAAGTTGCTGAACCTCCGCAGGTGCCCGATCTCGGCGGGCTCGGCCCCGCCGCCGCTCTCCCGGCGCGGGAACGCCTGGCCTCGGCCTCGGTTGGCGGGCCGCGAACGCCAGGCGCTCCAGAAGCCCCCGGCGTAGCCGCCGCCGGAGACCGTGGAGAGGTAGTGGAAACCCTGCAAGAGGCCCTGCCGCGCCAGCTCCTGGAGCAGCCCCAGGCTGAAGGTGGCGCTGCGGATGCCGCCGCCGGAAAGCGCCAGGGCGCACAGGTCGTCCTCGCCGGGGCCGAAAGCCTCGCGCTCCTTGGCGAACAGCTCCTTCAGAGGATCGTCCGTGGTCGTCATAGGCCCTCCGCGGGCGGACCCGCGCCCTCCTCGGCCTCCGGCGGACAGAGGTCGGGACGCCGGCACCGAACGAGCTCGTGGCCGAAAACCTGACCGAGGACCAACGTCCCGCGGACGCACGCGGCGGTCGAGGCCGCGCTGATCAAACCCCCGGAGTCCTCGAAAACCGTTTCCACGCCGCTGGCGATCGGCACGGCCAGGACTTTCGACGGTGCCGGCGCGCGCGGCGTGCGGCTGTGCTGGACGAAGCGGCGGGCGTCGGGATGGACGGCCAAGAGCAAGCGCGTCTTGTCGGCGTCTGCCCACGTCAGGTTGTCGCCGCCGAGGGTCTCGAGCTCGCGCTGCTCGTCCCTCACCTGCTGCGTCCACTTCTCGCCCCCGAGCGTCAGCACGTGGAGACCGTCTCCGGTCGCCGCCACGTAGAGCCTCTCGGGCTGGCCGTCGCCGGCTTCGCGGTGGGCGATGCCGTTGGCGTATCTCCCGAGCGTGGCCGTCAGCGAGAATTCGCCCGAGCACAGGCCGGTCGCCGCATCCCGATCGCGGCAGCGGAATCCCACCACCTTCGAGCGCTCGAGCCCTGGTACGTGCGTGAGCTCGGCGAGCTGACTGAGCCTGCCGCCCGGCGGGTTGGTGGCGTAGAAGTCGCCCGAGGGCAGAGCCACCAGGTCGTTGGCGTTGGTGAGCACTTCGGGATCGGCCAGCCGCTGGAGGAAACGCAGCTCGTCGTCGCCGACGGCGAATATCTCGATGCTGGTGACCGCGTCCGGCTCGCCCGCGGAAGGAAAGCAGCCGGCGACCGCGTCGTCCGGATCGTGGAGGTTCACCACGTACAGCCGCGGCGCAAGCCCGACCGCCGCCGGGACCAGGGAGACGCCGTGGGGATGGAAGGAGCAGCGTCCGCGGCCGCGAAGGGGAAGACGCCGGCGTCCTCCCGACTCGAGGTCGACGGCGAAGATGGCGCCCGGCCGCTCGGGGCGGCGGCGGTCCTGGGACGAGACGAGAAGCCGCGCAGGCGTCGTCGAGGCGTCGACCTCGAAGTCTTCCGGACCGACGACGCGAGCCAGTAGCGAGCAGGGTGGCGGGTTCCCCGTGGCGGCGACACTCCACAGCGCCATTCCGAGCCCTGCCGCCACCAGGAGCGGCAGCTTCATGCAAGCCATGTTGGGCCGATGATAGCAGAAGGCCGAGCCATTCGCAAATGAGCTTCCGCTTACGTCCGGAGTCGGTCGTACTCCTCCGGCTCCACGTCCCGGACCTGGGCCAGAGCGGCGTCG
>DASWHY010000470.1:0-1610 GCA_036397955.1 Thermoanaerobaculia bacterium
CCGGCTGCGGCGACCTCGCCGGCCAAGGAGCCGATCGTCTTCTACGTCGATTCCGGGGCGCCCGAGCCGGTGCGCAGCGCGCTCGTCGAGGGCGCCTCCTGGTGGGCGCAGGCGTTCGCGGCGGCGGGGTTCGAGAACGCCTATCGGGTGGAGGTCCTGCCGCCCGGCGCGCACCCCCTCGACGCCCGCTACAACGTCATCCAGTGGGTGCACCGCGCGACCCGCGGCTGGTCGTACGGCGGCGGGATCGTCGATCCGCGCACCGGCGAGATGGTCAAGGGGCACGTGACGCTCGGCTCGCTGCGCGTGCGGCAGGACCGCCTGCTCTTCGAAGGGCTGGTCGGCGCCGACGCGACCGGCGGCGGCGGCGCGAACGACCCGCTCGTCTATGCCCTGGCGCGCATCCGCCAGCTCGCCGCGCACGAGGTCGGGCACGCGCTCGGCTTCGCCCACAACTTCGCCGCCAGCACCTACGGCCGCGCCTCGGTCATGGACTACCCGGCGCCGCTGGTGCGGGTGACGCCGGCGGGGGAGCTGGACCTCTCGCAGGCCTACGCGGCCGGCGTCGGCGCCTGGGACCAGCACGCCGCGCGCTACGCCTACAGCCAGTTCCCGCCCGGCGCGGACGAGGAGGCAGCGCTCGTGGCGATCGTGCAGGAGGGGCTGGCGCAGGGGCTCCTCTTCTTCGGCGACGAGGACGCCCGTGCTCTCGGCTCGGCGCATCCGCTCGCCCACCTCTGGGACAACGGCCTGGACGCCGCCGCCGGGCTCGAGCAGGCGCTGGCGGTGCGCGCGGTCGCGCTCGCCAAGTTCGGCGCGCACAACGTCGCCGCCGGCCGCCCGCTGGCGTCGCTCCAGGAGGTGCTGGCGCCGGTCTACTTCCACCATCGCTACCAGCTCGAGGCGGCGGCCAAGCTGGTGGCCGGGCTGGACTACCGCCACTCGACGCGCGGCGACGGCCAGCCGGCGGCGCAGCCGGTGGACGCCGCACGGCAGCGCCAGGCGCTCGCCGCCGTCCTCACGACGCTCGACCCCGCCGCCCTCGACCTGCCCGAGCCGGTCCTCGCCCTCCTCCTGCCGCGCCCCCCCGGCGAGCCGCCCAACCGCGAGCTCTTCGCCGGCCGCACCGACCCCGCCTTCGACCCGCTCGCCGCCGCCGCGACCGCGGCGGACATGACGGTTGATCTCCTCCTCCAGCCGCAGCGCGCGGCGCGGCTCGTGGACCTCCATCGCCGCCAGCCGACACTGCCGGGGCTCGAGGAGGTGCTGGCGGCGCTCGTCGAGAAGACCTTCGGCGGGCCACGGCCGCCAGACGAGCGGCGGCGTGAGGTGCGACGGGCCGTGCAGTGGGCGGTGGTCGAGGGGCTGCTCGAGCTGACGCGCCATCCGGAGGCCTCGGCCGCGGTCGTCGCCCGCACCGACGACGCGTTGCGCGAGCTCGTCCCGCGCCTGCTGCCGTGGACGCTGCGCGAGGGCGGTAGCCCCGGCTTCGTCGCCGGCGCCGACGGCCCGCACGCGATGTACCTGATCGCGCGTATCGAGCGCTATCTCGAGCGCGGCCAGGAGGAGACGGCCGCCGGCCCGCAGCCCCAGCCGCCGCCGCCCGGCGC
>DASWHY010000471.1:0-8357 GCA_036397955.1 Thermoanaerobaculia bacterium
CCGCTGCCGGCGAGCCGGTCGTCACCGGCCTCGACGCGGATGCGCTCGAGCTGCCGCTCCGCCGCCTCGTGCGTGCCCGCCGCGGCTGCCTTGCAGACGTGCACCTCGTAGTCCCGCCCGGCGCCGCCGGCGACGTAGACGCCGCCGTTGCGCGACCCCTCGACGATCAGCCGCGCGCCGCCGCGGGGCGCCGGCAGGGTGAAGGACTCCCCGGCGCGCGCCACCGGCCGGCCGTGAGCGGTGACCTCGAGGTCGGAGCAGTCGCGGAGGTGATCCTCCCGCGTGGTGACGCTGAGGCCGTCGGCGGCGGCAGGGGCGGCCGCGAGCAGCAGGGCCGCGACCGCGCGGGACAGCGAGTGAGTGCGCATCGGATGCTCCTCCCGTGGAGAGCGGGCCGCCGGGCCGGCGGCCGCGCTGCACCTCCTTAGACGCGCGGCCGCGAGCCCGGTTGGCCTTCACCGCCGGATGGCGTCATGCCGCGGAGCCCGCCTCGATGGCCTCGGTGGCCGTGGCCTGCTCCAGGGGCTCCTTTTTCGAGCGCCGGCGCGGGATGCGCTTGGGCTTGATGCCGTAGCGGATCAGCGTCTCGCTGGTCGGGCCGTAGCGGCCGCGCAGGTTCTCGCTGAGGCGGGTGCGGACGACGTCGCCTTCGCCGGCGAGCTTGCGCATGCGCGCGGTGGCCGCCCGGAACTGCGAGCGCAGGTCCTCGACGGTGGTCTGGAGCGCCCGCACCTGGGCGAGCCGCTCCTCGAGCAGTTGGTGGTCGGCGGCGAGGTGCGCGAGGTCCTCGGTGCGCTCGAGGTTGTCGATCAGGACGTGCCAGCGGGCGAAACGCGCGGCGAACGATTTTCCGGTTGCTGCCATGGTCTGCCTCCTTTCGCATCGGGGTCCTACGAGGGGGGATGGGGACGGCGCGCCGGTGCAGGGGAGGCCCGCGGGCGCGCAGTGAGCGGCGCGGCGGGCAAAACCGCTGGAGCGGGCGGCGCGGCGAGTGGAGGCGCCGGCGCGGCGAGTGGCGCGCAGGGCGAGGCGGCTGGCGCGGCGAGCAAATTGTGTGGCGCGGCGTCCGCGCCGGTCGATCCGTCCTCCCGTCCGCTCCGTTCGCCGTCCCGGAGCGCCGCTTCGTTCGCTGCCGCATCTCATCCTCCCTCAAAAGTGACGGAAATCATAGCCGAGACTGCGCTTTACGTCAAGTTAGGGCCGGACGAAAAGAAAAGCGGCGGACCGCGTTGCCGCGACCCGCCGCCAGCTACCGCAGGATCCCTCCTCCGCCTACTTCACCTTCAGCTTCCAGATGCCCTGGCCGTGCGTGCCGGCGTAGAGGGCGTCCCTCTCCGGCACGTAGACCAGGTCGGCCACGTTGACGTTGGGCAAACCGGCCGGCGAGGGCTTCCACTTGTCGGAGCCCGACTTCCTCGCCGCGACTCCGAAGCTGTTGCCGACGTAGATCGTGCCCGCGTTGGTGACGATGATCGCGTTGGCCGGGATGTCGGGGTAGTTCTTCGAGCCGTCAGTCCCGTCGAGCATCGTGAATGCCGCCGTTGCCGTCCCGGGGTCGTAGGTCACCTCGAAGACGTGGCCCGGCGTGGTCGGCGTCTTGGCGTTGAAGCCGCTGTAGCTGATCCAGGCGTGGTTGGGGTTCGTGCGGTCGACGAAGATCGCCGTCGGGTAGCGCGGCGGGTCGTTCGTGACCAAGGCGTCGAGCCGGGTGAAGGTGACGGTCGTGGGGTCCGCGTTGTCGACGTTCTTGGCGATGAAGACGCGGCCGGTGCTCGTTGTCGCCCACAGCGTGTTGGTGTCGCTGTAGGCGCGCTCCACCACGGAGATGTGCCCGCCGGAGCGGTCGCCGTAGATCGCGTCGGTCAGCCTGCCGGTCACGCCCGGATTGCCCAGCGCCTTGAAGTCGTCGCAGAGGTCGGTGAGCGGCTCGTAGGTGCCGTCCTCGTCGATGTCGCCGTCGCCGAACCAAATGCTGCAGTGCTGGCGGTGCTTGGCCTTGGTCAGCCCGACGGCGCGGCCCCAGTTCTTGGAGCGGAAGATGTGCTGGCGGCCCGCGAACAGCCAGCCGGGCGTCACCGGATCGGTGATCGCGCTGGCGATGAACGGCGAGGCTTCGTTGTAGAGGATGAAGAGGGTGTCCGCGATCCAGTTGACGTCGGACTGGTCCAGCGCGTTGTAGCGCACCGAGAGCTGGCCGGACTGGAAGGAGGTCAGCGCGAAGTCCGGGTCGTGACCCGGCCCCGGCGCGTCGAAGGCGTTGTGACCGCCGTCGGCGACGTTGACGTTCACCCAGGTGTCCTTGTCGTTGATCGTCTCCCACGAGCCGTTGTCCTGGGTGCCGCCGGCGAGCCGCTCGGGGTTGGTGCGGTCGTACTCGAGCTGGTAGAAGTGGAGCGTCCGCAGGCCCTTGTTGATCGCCCTGAGCTCCTGCGGAACCCGCGACAGCACCAGCTCGCAGAACGTACGGTTCGCCCCCGTGTACGACTTCGGCGGGGCCGCACAGTCGGCGGACTCGTCGACGAAGACGCCGTCCGAGCGGTTGACGCCGCCGTCCCCGAAGTCGAAGAACTGCATCCAGTTGGTGGGGTTGACGACGAGCGCATGGTGGTCCGGGTGCAGCGCGCCCGGCTGGGTGTTGCTGCGGCTGTCTTCGGTCAGGTCGGTGAACGTCGCCCCGGCGTCGGTGGACACCAGGACGGCGCGGCCGTTCGACCGCCCGCTGCTGCTGGGGGCGTAGTTGTTCTCGTTGTACTGGTTGGCGCCCAGGAGGTAGACGGTGTCGACCGTGGCCCCCGACGACGCCGGCGGCACGTACACGTAGCTGTCGTAGGAGCACTGCCCGTCGCAGAAGCCGAAGCTGGAGTAGCCCGGCGAGTTGACGACGGTGCTGGTCGTGGTGACCCAGGCGGCCGCGACCGTCGCGGCGGCCGGGTTGCGCACCGCGTCGTTGCGGCGGAAGCGGGCGCTCAAGCCGCCGCCGCCGACGCCGACGTACATCCGCGTCTCGCCGCTCGGCAGCTCGACGACGTCGAACTCGGCGCGCTCGGTGGTGATCGTGGCGCCCCCGAGCCGCGGCATGATCTGCTCCCAGGTTCCCGGATCGCCGTTCGACTTCGACCGCCAGATGCCGCGGGCGAAGAACGAGGCGTAGACTGTGTTCGGATCGACCGGGTCGAACTTCACGCGGCGGGCCCCGCGCGGCGAGCAGGCAGTCAGGTTCAACGACACGTCGTCCGGGGTGGAGGCGGTGCAGAGCGCGGTCGCGCCCTGGTTGACCAGCTCCCAGGTCTGGCCCTGGTCCTGCGACCGCCAGACCCCGAAGTGCGGCGCGCCCGGAATCAGCGCGTCGGCGCCGCCGCAGCAGGTGTTGGTGACGCCGCGGACGCCGCGGCCGGCGCCGACGAAGATGGTATTGGAGTCGCCCGGCTTGACCTCGACCGAGCCGGCGGCGCGGCCGAAGAACTCGTTCACGCCGAGCGGGCCGCTCCAGGAGTTGCCGCCGTTGGTGGATCGGTAGACGCCGACCCCGGCCTCACAGCCGCTGCCGCAGGCGTTGGGCTCGCCGGTGCCGGCCCAGAGCGTCTTGTGGCTGGCGTCGTTCGGGTCGAGCGCGAGCGACGAGACGTTGTTCTGCTCGAAGGTGTGCGAGATGTACTCCCATGCCGGCTCGGGAGCGAGCGCGTCCGCGGTCCGCCAGACGCCGCCGTTGGCGTTGGCGATCCAGAGGTCGCAATCGCCCGCCGTGCAGTCCGGCGAGATCACGGCGTGCACCGTGCGACCGCTGAAGTTCTCGGTCCCCGCGTTGTACACGGAGCGGTCGCGGTACGGGTTGGCCAGGTCGTTGATGCCGTTGGTGGGGCCGTAGGGCTGCCAGGCTCCCGTCCCCTCGGCCGGCCGCGCCTTGAAGCCCTTCCAGCCGGCGAGCGCCCCGCTGAGGGCGCTGAGCGGAGTGGGCCCGTCTCCCTGGCCGTCCGTGTTCTTCTCCAGCCAGTCCTGGTCGGCGAACCCGCCGGGGCCGTCCTGCAGCCTTCCTTCATCCCAGGGCGCGAACTTGGCCGCCTGGGCCATCTTCCAGGCCAGCGCGCTCGGGAGTTCCTCCTCCTCCTCGGTCGCCGGCTGGGTCGTCGCGACGCGGTGGCCCGCACACGAAACGACGAGCGGGACGACCAAGACGCAGACGCCTCCCACGAACCATCGCAGCAGCGTGTTCTTCATGTTTCCCCCCCTTGTGAAAGTCAGATCAGAACGGAGCCGCGCGCGCTTTTTGACACGCTTCGCCCGGTCAGGTCAACTCCGCGCCAACTGCCGGAGAAACTGAGCGATATGGCGTTATGCGCCCGCTTGGAGATGCTGCGGAATGATAGCCGAAGGCGCATGCTGCTATGCTGCGCCCATTCAGACAAACGAGCGGCGGGGGCCTCCGCGGGAGATCGCGAGGATGAAGAGACGAGCGCTGCTCATCGGCATCAACCGCTACCCGGAGATCGCCGGCGCGGACCTCGAGGGGTGCGTCAACGACATGGAGCTGATGCGCTCCCTGCTCGTCGATCGCTTCGGCTTCCCGGAGGCCGATGCGCGCGCCCTGCGCGACGCCGAGGCGACTCGCGCGGGCATCCTGGCGGCGCTCGAGGAGCTGGCGGCCGCAGCAGGGGAGGACGACGTCGTCGTCCTCTTCTACGCCGGGCACGGCTCGCGGATGGCCGACCCGCGCGCCCCGGGGCGGATGATCGAGTCGATGGTCCCCCACGACAGCGGCCGCGGCAGCAAGCCCAACCGCGACCTGATCGACGAGGAGATCGACGCCTGGGTGCGGCGAGTCAACGAGAAGACCCCGTATCTCACCCTGCTCTTCGACTGCTGCCACTCCGGCTCGGTCACCCGCGACGCGTTCGGCGAGGCGACGCGCGAGGTGGAGGCCGACCTGCGCGCGCCGGCCGAGATGTTCGCCGGCGGCGAGCCGCCGCCCGTCCTCGCGGCGACCCGGAGCCTCGGCGGGCCGGAGGGGGCCGGCCGGGCCGGATGGCTCCCGGGGCGGCGGCGCGCGGTCATGGTGGCCGCCTGCCGCGCCGACGAGCTGGCCAGCGAGCACCGGGTCTTCGACGGCACCCAGGTGGTGCGGCATGGCGCCCTGACCTTCTTCCTCGGCGAGGCGCTGGCGCGGCTCGACCGGGCGGTCACCTGGCGCGACCTCATCGAGCAAGTCGCGCCGGCGGTCACCGCCCGCTACGGCCGCCAGCACCCGCAGGCCGAAGGCAAGCTGGACGAGCTGCTCTTCGGCACGGCGGAGGTGCGGCCGGGCTCCTACCTGCGGGTCCTGTCGCGCACGGGAGACGAGGTGGAGCTCGCCGGCGGCGCCGCCCACGGCGTGGCGCCGGGCTCGCTGTGGACGATCCGCGCCTTCGGCAGCCGCGACCGGAGTGCGGGCGAGGAGGTGGCGACCGTGCGCATCGGCGACGTCGCAGCCGCGACCGCCCGCGGGCGGCTCGAGGCCGGACGCGGCGGCGAGCCCGAGCCCGGGATGCGCGCCTTCCTCGCCGAGCAGCGGCTCCCCGCCCCCGGGCTGCGGCTGGCGCTCGCGGTGCCGGCGGAGCGGGCCGCGGAGGCCGGCCGCCTCGCCCGCCTCCTCGACGGCGACGGTCTGCTGCAACGGATCGAGGACGCCGCCGACGCCGACGTCCTCGTCCGCTGCCTGCCGCCGCGGCCGGGCGTCGGACCCGGCGATCCGTGCCCCGGCGTGGGGCCGCTCGCCGCCTGGACCTGGGCCGCGGTCGGCCGCGACGGGCGCCTCGCGGCGCACCTGCGGGCCGAGCAGCCGCCGCAGCCCGCCGACCTCGACGCCCTGCTCCACGACCTCCGCGGCGTCGCCCGCTACCGGTCGCTCCTCGCGCTCGACAACCCCGACCCGGCGAGCCGGCTGCGCGGGCGGGTCGGGCTGCGCGCGTACCGCCAGCGCGGCGACGAGCTGATCGCCGCCGAGCCCGCGCCCGGCGACGGCGTGCCGGTCTTCCACGAGGGGGAGACGGCGGAGTTCGAGATCGAGAACGGCTTCGACGCCCCGGTCCGGGTGAGCCTGGTCGAGTTCGGCAGCGACGGCAGGATCCAGCTCCTCATCCCGTTGCAGAGCGACGTTGATGCCGCGGGTGGGATGGAGCTCGCCCCGGGCGCGGTGAAGCGGGTCGGCCGCGACTCCTTCAAGGTCGCCGGGGGCCTGCCCCTGCATCTGCCCGCCGGTTTCCCCTGGGCGGCCGAGCCCGGCGAGATCGCGGACCTCGGGCTCGTCCACCTGAAGCTCCTGGTCACCCGCGCTGCCGTCGACTTCGGGTTCCTGGAACAGGAGGCGACCCGTGCCGTCTGGGGCGAAAACCCGCTCGAGCGGCTGGCCGCTCTCTACCAGTCGGGGGAGGGGTCCCGCAGCTTCGCCCCGCCGAGGGTCGAGGACGTGCCGGAGCGCGACTGGGCGACCGTCACCCTGGCGATCGGGGTGCGGCGGTAACCTGCGGAGGCGTCCAACGTGGAGTACCTGGAGCTGGAGCTGAAGATCAGCCCGCGCGGCGAAGGCGTCTACGCCGTCTCCGTCCTGGACTCACCGGCGGGGGAGACCAACGCCACTCTCGAGCTGACGCCTTCCGACCCGGTCTTCCGCGACCGCCTGCGACTGGTGGAGGCGGCCCGCGGCGCCGGTGGATCGGGCCGCAGCTTCGCCCCGCCCCCGCCGGAAGAGGCGCCGCTCGAGCGCATGCAGAGCGCCCAAGAGCTGGGCCGGGACCTCTTCGCCGCCCTCACCCGCGAGAAGGCCCTCTACGCCTGCTACCACACCAGCCTCGTGCAGGCCCGCGAGCAGGGCAAGGGCCTGCGGCTCCGGCTGCGCATCGAGGCCCCCGACCTCGCCGCCCTGCCTTGGGAGTACCTCTTCGATCCGGATTTCAAGCAGGACTACCTGAGCCTCTCGCGCGAGACCCCCATCGTGCGCCATCTCGAGGTGGCGCTGCCGATCGAGCCGCTGACCTTGGAGCCGCCCATCCGGATCCTCGGCATGGTCGGCGCGCGGCACGGTTTGGACGTGGCGCGCGAGCAGGAGCAGATGGCGCTCGCCATCGAGCACCTGACGGACAAGGGCGTCGTGCGCCTCCAGTGGGTAGGCGGCCACACCTGGCGGGACCTGAGCGAGGCCTTGCAGGAAGGGCCCTGGCACATCTTTCATTTCATCGGCCACGGCGGCTTCGACGAAGCGACGGGCGAGGGGCTGGTGCTGCTCGACGCGGAGGCGGGCGGCGGCGGGGAGCTGCACCGGCTTCCGGCGCGCGACCTGGGGACGCTGCTGGCCGACCATGCGTCGCTCAAGCTCGCGGTCCTCAACGCTTGCGAAGGCGCCCGCAGCAGCGAGACGAGCCTCTGCTCGAGCGCCGGGGCGATCCTGGCGAGCCGGGGGCTCCCCGCGGTGGTCTCGATGCAGTACGAGATCAGCGACCGCGCCGCCATCGAGTTCGCCCGGACGTTCTACGACTCCCTGGCCGACGGCGACGCGGTGGACACGGCGGTTTCCGAGGCCCGCCAGGCGATCAAGATGGCCCTGGGAGACAACGTCGAGTGGGGCACGCCGGTGCTGCACCTGCGCGCCCGCGACGGGACGCTGTTCCACGTCGACGTGGCGGGCGCCCTGTTCCGCGCGGCGCCGTCCTCCGCGCCGCCGCCGGCGGCCCCGGCGCGGCCTTCTGCGACGCCGGCCGCGGCCCTCCCCGATGCCCGCAAGGGTCTGCTGATCCTGCTGCGCAAGGTGCGCCAGTTCTGGATCGAAGGGGTGCTCGAGCGCGCGCTCCAGCGCAGCGCCCGCTTGGACCTGGGGATGGAGGTCGTGGAGGGGGCGACGGCGAGCCCTTTCGGCGCGGTGTCGGACGCCGCGGACGCGGGCGCCGCGGCGGTGCCCGCCGGGCGGCGCGTCGCCGAGGTCTTCGAAGAGCTGGGCGGCTCGCTGCTCGTTCTCGGCGAGCCCGGATCAGGCAAGACGATCAGCCTCCTGGAGCTGGCTCGGGACCTCCTCGTCCGGGCCGAGGAAGACCCCGCCTGCCCGGTGCCGGTCCCTTTCGACCTCGCCTCCTGGAAGGACCCCGGACAGGGCCTCGGCGACTGGCTGGTCGACCGGCTGGCGGTCCGCTACCTGATCCCGAAGAAGGTGGGCCGTGCCTGGCTCGACGAGGGGCGGCTGCTGCCGCTGCTCGACGGTCTCGATGAAGTGGCGCCGCAGGCGCGGAGCGCCTGTGTCGAAGCGATCAACGCGTTCACCGAGGCCGGCCTGCAACCGAGCATCGCGGTCTGCTGCCGCCTCAAGGAGTACCTGGAGTTGCCGGTGCGCCTCGCCC
>DASWHY010000472.1:0-2987 GCA_036397955.1 Thermoanaerobaculia bacterium
GGGCGCCTGCAGACGCTGCCGGCGGTGGACGACCTGGTGCGGCGGCTGCTCGACACCCTCGCCCGCCTCGACTTGGCCGGGCGGACGTTCGTCTTCCTCACCTCCGACAACGGCTTTCATCTCGGGCACCACCGGCTGCGCGCCGGGAAGGCGAGCCCCTATGAAGAGGACGTCCGCTTGCCGCTCCTGGTGACCGGACCCGGGGTGCCGCGCGGGCGGCGGCTCGCCCACCTCACGCTCGGCGTGGACCTCGCGCCGACGCTCGCCCAGCTCGCGGGCGCGCGGCTGGCGCGCCCGGTGGACGGGCGCTCGCTCGTCCCGCTCCTCGGCGCGGAAGGGCCGCCGCCCGCGGCCTTCCGCCGCGTCGGGCTGCTGGAGCTGCCGGCGGTGGAGCCGGAGGCGGCGCCGCCGACGGCGGTTGCAGGCGGCGGCACGACGCTGCCGAAGCGCGCCTCGGGCCCGCCGCAGGGCTTCGCCGGCCTGCGGACGCACCGCCTCAAGTACGTCGAGCACCGCTCCGGCGAGCAGGAGCTCTACGACCTCGCGGCGGACCCCTACGAGCTGCGCAACCTGGCCGCCGCCGCGCCGCCGGAGACGCTCGCCCGCCTGGCCGGCGTCTTGCGCGCCTTCGCGAGCTGCCGCGGGGCAGGCTGCCGCCAAGTCGACCGCGCGGCGATCCGCTGGCCCGGCTAGCGGCGGGCTAAACTAGCGGCCATGGCGATCGCCGAGCGCCACGCGGGCCTGGAGGTCATTCTGCGGCCAGCCGCGCCGCGCGATGCCGAGCTCCTCCGCCTCTGGCGCTCCGAGCCCTCGGTGCGCCGCCACCAGCCGCTCAACGACCTGCCGGTCTCGCAGCTCCGCGCCGACGTCGCCGGCCAGCGCATCGCCGACCTCTACCGCGGCCGCGGCGAGAAGTTCCAGTGGATCGTGATCTGCGACGGGCAGCCGGCGGGATGGATCACCCTGGTGGTGAGCAACTGGGAGCACGGCCTGGCCGAGGTCGGCTACGCCCTCTCGACGCCCTTCCAGCGCCGCGGGCTGATGACCGAAGCGCTGCGCCAGCTCCTCGACGACCTCTTCGCCAACACCACGCTCGAGCGGATCGAGGCGCGCTGCGCGGTCGAGAACGTCTCCTCGCAGCGAGTGCTCGAGAAAAACGACTTCCGCCGCGAGGGCCTGCTGCTCGGCTACTTCAAGCTGCGCGGCCGCCGCGTCGACAACTACCTCTACGGCCGGCTGCGCGACGCGCCCGGCTGAGGGTCCCACCTCAGGCGGGGGCCGTCGTACAGGATGCGGAGGTGGTTGAGGACGTTGCGACCCAGGATACCCCACTCCTGGTCGAAGAGCAGAAACCGCCCGCGAAAGGACCGTTCCGCAAGCCTGAGTTCGAGTTCCACAACCGAGGCTGTGCTGGAGGTGCCGTCGAAACCCACGAGCCTGAAGCCTTCCGGCGCTTCCTCGGCCAGGCCCAACTTCTCCACGGCGCCTCGGGGCACGAGCGATACGTCCGCACCGGTATCCAAAAGCATGGGAACGTCGGCGAGCTGAGCGCTCCCGTCGAGTGTGCGCAGCGTCACCTGCGCGACGGGTGCCGGGGGAGTGAAGCGAATCTCGTCATACGTCGGCATCAGTGCCGCTCGGGCCGTGCTTGGTCACCTGCATCGAGAACGCCGCGGCTTGTGCAGGGTCAGCCAGGCGAGGGCTCCAGATATGCGGCGCCCGATCGGAGGCATCGGGCACAACGACATAGACCCGCGCCTTCTCGGGAAGAGCGGTCTGGTCCAGAAGCCGGATCTGGCCGTTCTCCACGAAACCTTCGAGGGTCACGACACTCATGGCAGAGGCTCCTTCTCGCGACGCAGTATACATGCCAAGTGGCGAGTGCCCGCCTGCGCGACCGGGCGTTGAGGGGCCGTTCCCGTCGCCGGGCACGGAGTGGGTTGACGAAGGCCGATCGGTCCGGCTGAGCCCTAGCTGGGCGAAGCGCCGCGTGGGGACGGTCGTTGTCCTTGCCTCAAGCCTGCGTAGGGCGTCGCCCTACAACAATGGAGACGGTGGTACGGCGTAGAATTGCGGCATGAAGACCGGCACCGATGCCCTCCTCGAAGCCGCGCTCGCGCTGACGGCAGAAGACCGCGCCCGCCTGGCCGTCGAGCTGATCGCCAGCCTCGACGGAGAGCCCGACGAAGGCGTCGAGGCCGCGTGGGATGCCGAGGTCGCGCGAAGAATCGAGCAGGTGGAACGTGGCGAGGCCGAGCTGACCGACTGGGAGACCGTCTCGTTGAGCACCAACCCCAAGTTCCTCGACTTGATCGAGCGCTCGCGAGCGCGCCAGCGCGCCGAGGGAGGCATCTCTGCGGACGAGATGCGGCGCCGGTTGGCGTCGAGCGATTCGTAGGCCTTACAGCAGCTCCAGGTTGGCGTAGCGGGCGATCAGGCGGCGCTTGCCGGCTTTCTCGAAGAAGACGGTGAGCTTGGTGTCGTCGCCGTCGCCGTCGATCTCGAGGACCACGCCCTGGCCGAGGGTGGGATGGCGGACGCGGCTGCCGCGGCGGGCGGTGCGGCGCGGGGCCATGACCGGGTCGACGGGGTCGGCGCGGCGCTGCGGCGGCGGCATCGCGCGCGGCGCGAAGAGGGTGGGGGCGGCCGGCGGCAGGGTGTAGCCCGAGCCCGCCGCGGCGCCGGCCCGCGCGCCGGCTCCGCCGCTGCGCCCGAAGAACGAGTACACCGCCTCCGCCCGCGCGCCGCGCGGCGGCTCCCAGGCGAGCGACGGGCTCGACGTCACCTCGCGCAGGTGCTCCGGCAGCTCGGCGAGGAACGGCGACTCCTCCTGGTCCTGGTAGCGCCCGGCGATCCGCCGCCGGCGGCAGCACGACAGGTACAGCCGCTCGCGCGCCCGCGTCATCCCGACGTAGAGCAATCGCCGCTCCTCCTCGACGTCCTCGCGCGCCCCCTGGGCGTTGAAGTGCGGCAGCAGACCGTCCTCC
>DASWHY010000473.1:0-4496 GCA_036397955.1 Thermoanaerobaculia bacterium
TGGGGCCCGGGGATGGGGGCCGCCAGCGCCGGGAGCGCGAGGGCGGCGAGGGCGAGGGTCAGGCGGAAGGACGTCGAGGCTCTCATGCTGCGCAATCCTCCTCGGAAAAGAACGGTGAGCCGGGCACCAGCTTAGCAGGGATATCGACCTTGGAGAATAGACGAGAACGGCGCTTTCGGCGAGCGCCGGGGATACCCCCCGGGGGAATGCCCATCCCCCGGCCGGCGGTTATCGTCCTGAACAGGTCCCTGCGGACCAGGAGCGTGAGAAACCGATGACCGCACTCAAGACCCTTCCCGTCCTCCCGCTGCGCGACTTCGTGCTCTTCCCGGGAGTGACGACGCCCATCAACGCCGGCCGCCCCGCGACCCTGCGCGCCATCGAGGCCGCGCTCGCCGCCCCCGACCGCCTCGTCTTCGCGGTCTCGCAACGGCAGAACCTCGAGGGCAACGAGGTGACGGCGGAGAACCTGCACACCATCGGCACCGTGGCGCGCATCGGCCAGCTCCAGCGCGGGCTGGGGAGCGTCCAGCTCCTCCTCCACGGCGACCACCGCGGCATCGCCATGCGGATCACCGAGAAGGACGACTATCTCCAAGCGGTGGTGCGCGACGCCGAGGAGATGGCGCCGCTCGACGGCGACGACGCGGCCTTCCTCGCCCTGCTGCGCGAGGCGCGGGCGCGCGCCGGCGAGCTGGGGCGCCGCTCCGGTCTCGCCGACGAGGTCGTGCAGCAGGTGCTCGCCGGCATCAGCGATCCGGGGCGCCTGGCCGACCTCGTCGCCGCCTACACCGAGCTGCCGACGGCGCAGAAGCAGATGCTCCTCGAGACCCTCTCGGTCGAGGAGCGCCTCCGCCGCGTGCTGGTGCACGTCGAGCGGCAGATCTCGGTCCTCGAGGCGCAGGAGGACATCAAGAGCAAGGTGCAGGAGGAGCTGGGGGACCGGCAGCGCGAGTTCTTCCTGCGCGAGCAGCTCAAGGCGATCCAGAAGGAGCTGGGCGAGGGGGACGCCGCCGGCGAGCTGGACGACCTGCGCGAGAAGCTCGCCGCCCTGGAGCTGCCGGAGACGGTGCGCAAGGAGGTCGACCGCGAGCTCGGCCGCCTCGGCCGCATGGGCCGCGAGGGGATGGAGTCGCAGGTCATCCGCACCTACCTCGAGACCGTGCTCGAGCTCCCCTGGAGCGAGCGCAGCGCCGAGAAGCTCGACCTCGCCGAGGCGGCCGCGATCCTCGAGGAGGACCACTACGGGCTCGGCGACGTCAAGGACCGGGTGCTCGAGTTCCTGGCCGTGCGCCAGCTCCGCGAGCAGGCGCGGCAGGAGGCCCAGCCCGCGGACGGCGAGGACGGCGCGGAGGCCGCGCTGCCCGGCAACCCGGACGACAAGCGCGGCGCCAAGGGGCCGATCCTCCTCTTCGTCGGCCCGCCGGGCGTCGGCAAGACCTCGGTCGCCAAGTCGATCGCCCGCGCCATGGGACGGAAGTACGTGCGGGTCTCGCTCGGCGGCGTGCGCGACGAGGCCGACATCCGCGGCCATCGGCGCACCTACGTCGGTGCGATGCCGGGACGCATCCTCCAGGGGATGAAGCAGGCCGGCACCCGCAACCCGGTGTTCCTCCTCGACGAGGTGGACAAGCTCGGCGTCTCCTTCCAGGGGGACCCGGCGAGCGCGCTCCTCGAGGTGCTCGACCCGGCGCAGAACGACACCTTCACCGACCATTACCTCGGGGTGCCCTTCGACCTCTCGGAGGTGCTGTTCATCGCCACCGCCAACTTCCTCCAGAACATCCCGGGGCCGCTGCTCGACCGGATGGAGGTGGTGCAGTTCGCCGGCTACACCGAGCGCGAGAAGCTGGCGATCGCCCGCCGCTACCTGATCCCGCGGCAGGTCGTCGAGAACGGCCTCTCGCCCGAGCGGCTCGCGATCACCGACGGCGCGGTCGCCGAGGTGATCGGCGGCTACACCCGCGAGGCCGGGGTGCGGCAGCTCGAGCGCGAGATGGGGCGGATCGCCCGCAAGGTGGCGCGGCAGGTGGCGTCGCGGAGCGCGGAGGAGCAGGCGGCCGCGGCGGCGCCGGTGGTCGTCGAGGCCGAGGCCGTGCGCCCGCTCCTCGGCCGCCCGAAGGTCCACCCGGAGCGCGCCTCGGGCGCCGACCAGGTGGGGGTCGCGACCGGCATGTACTACACGCCGGTCGGCGGCGACATCATGTTCGTCGAGGCCTCGACGATGAAGGGCAAGGGGGAACTGGTCCTGACCGGCCAGCTCGGCGACGTGATGAAGGAGTCGGCGCGCGCCGCCTGGTCCTACGCCCGCTCGCACGCCGACGTGCTGGGCATCGCGCCGGAGTGCTTCGAGCGCGACGTCCACGTCCACGTGCCGGCGGGGGCGATCCCCAAGGACGGCCCTTCGGCCGGCGTGACGATGGCGACGGCGCTGGTCTCGGTCCTCTCCGGCCGGCCGGCGCGGCACGACGTCGCGATGACCGGCGAGATCACCCTCTCCGGCCGCGTGCTGCCGATCGGCGGGGTCAAGGAGAAGGTGCTCGGCGCGGTGCGGGCCGGCATCCGGACCGTCCTTTTGCCGCGCGAGAACGAGGCCGACCTCGAGGACCTGCCGGCGGAGGTGCGCGACACGCTCACCGTCCACGTCGCCGGCGAGCTCGGGGAGGTGCTGGCGCTGACCCTGCGGGGGGCCTCCTTCGCGGGGGGGAGACTGCTCTTCCCGGACGTGACCAGTCCGGAGGCGCAGGGCCTGGCGCACTGACGAGCAACACAGGCTGGGTGCGGGAAGGCTGATGAAGAGGCTAGGGCGGCGCGGTGAGCAGGCCCGCGAGCGCGGGATCGCCGGCCGCCAGCGTCCGGACTCGCGGGTGCCTGCCCGCGGCCTCGCGCAGGACCTGGCCGGCGGCCTCGCGCTCTCCTCCGGCGGCGAGCAGGCGGGCGAGAGCGAGCCTGGCCTCGGGGTACTCGTCCTCCTCGTCGCGGCTCGCCGCGAGCCAGCGCCGGGCCTCGGGGGCGCGGCCAGCCCGGAGAAGCAAGAGACCCAGCGCGGCGCGGTGCGGGAAGCGCTCGGCGCCGAGGCGCTCGGCCAGCAGCCGGAGGTCGCGGATCGCGCCCTCGCGATCACCGGCGGCATGGCGGGCAAAGGCGAGGCGGGCGAGACGGTCGGGGTCCGCGGGCTCGAGCTCGAGGGCGCGCTCCAGAGCCCGCACCGCGTCGCCACCGCGGCCGGCGCGCCCGAGCGACGTACCGAGGTTGCTCCAGGCCGTGGCCCAGCGCGGCTGCTGGCTCACGATCACGGTCCAGAGAGCGATCGCCTCCTGGTCGCGGCCGGCGAGGGTGAGGGCCTCGGCGAGGGCGCTGCGGGTTTCCGCCGCCAGCGGGTCGGCGCGCGCCGCGCGCTCGAGACGCGGGATCGCCCGTTCCAGATCGCCTCGCCGCAGCAGAGCAACGCCGCTGCGCGAGAGGGCGAAACGATTGTCCGGCTCCGCCGCCAGCACCTCCTCGAAGATGGCGAGGGCGGCATCGACTCCACCCTGCTCCAGCGCCTCCTGCGCCGCGGTCAGGCGTGACCGCTGCTCGAGCCGGTCCTTGGGATCGGGGAGACCCGCCGCCGTGGCGACGGCGCCCGCGAGCGCCGTGCCGGGCGCCGCGGCGCCGAGATAGCCGAGAGCGCGCAACCGCTCCCGCGTCTCGGGATCGGCGAGCGGCGGCGCCGCCGCGACAGCGGGGCGGGCCTCGACCTCGCGCAGGAGCGCCGCCAGGCGCCGCGCCTCGGCGCGGTGCCGTTCGACCACGTTCGTCGACTCGCCGCGGTCGGCGGCGAGGTCGTAGAGCTCCGGGCGTGGCGCGGCGATGAGCTTCCAGCGCTCGTCGCGGACGCCGCGCAGCGGTGCCCAGCCATACGACGTCCACGGCTGGACGGTCTCGATGTAGGCCGCGGGCGGATCCGCGCCGCCGGCGACGAGACTCCCGCCGTCGGTGTCGGCCAGCGGCGGCTGGCGCAGCAGCTCGAGCACGGTGGGGGCTAGATCGACCAGCCGGGCCGCCCGAGCGCTGCGGCGGCCGGCGATCCTCCCGGGCCAGTGCAGGACCAGCGGGACCAGGACGGTGCTGTCGTAGATGAAGTAGCCGTGCGTCGCCTCGCCGTGCTCCCCCAGGCTCTCGCCGTGGTCGGCGGCGAAGACGGTGAGCACCTCTTGCCCGGCGAGCGCCGCCCGCAGGCGGCCGATCTCCCGGTCGACGAGCGCCACCTCGGCGGCATAGGCCGCGCGGCCGGTCGCCTGCGGCTTCCGGCCGTCGATCCCGGCCGCGGCGTACGGGTAGTGCGGATCGTAGTAGTGGACCCAGAGGAACCAGGGGCGCGGCGCGCGCTGCAACCAGGCGAGCACGGCGGCGGTCGTCGCCGGCGCGGGCCGCTCGAGCCAAGCGCCCTGGCCGGCGGTGAAGCGGTCGTCGTAATGGGAGAAGCCGCGGTCGAGCCCGAAGCGGGACGCCAG
>DASWHY010000474.1:0-9987 GCA_036397955.1 Thermoanaerobaculia bacterium
ACTGGCTGCCCGAGGCGTCGATGGTGAAGAGCGAGTCCTGCTCCACGAGCAGCACGTTCGGGTTGAGCGCCAGGCCCTGGGCCTGTTGCTCGGTCATCGCCACCGCGACCCCCTTCAGGGCGTGCTCGTAGACGTGAAGGACGCGGCCGCCATGGACCGCGGTGAGCTGGCTCGCGAGACCGCGCGCGTTGACGCCGGCGTTGAACTGGACGATGTACTGATCCTTGATCAGCCGCGCGTCCTTGGGCCGCAGGATGGTGCCGTCGCCCGCCCACGCGGCGGTCGCGGCGAGCAGCGCGGGTGGACGGGATACGGCGAACAAATCCTCCTCGATCGGTTCGCAGGATCGCGGGGCCATCGCCGGAATGCCGGGCGCTGGTCAACCGGCGTCGACGATGCGCAACTGGTCCAGCCGCGGCACGGCCATGACGGGATTCCGCACTCCTTCTCCAGGCGCTCGACGAGCGGTGGCCCGATGGGCTGCCGGCGGCCCCGCGCCCAGGACGTCCGCTCCCCCTGCCGCCCGAAGATCGCCACGCCGTGGCCGGCTCGGGGCGATCCCGGTCGCCCGCGGACGTTCTTCGTACGGCTCCCAATCGCGGCGGTTGGAATCACTCATGCGGACTCGCGAGGGCTTGTCAAGGGCGTCAGGGTTCTTTCTGACGAGGCGCAGACGGCGGCGATCCTGGAGATCGACGGCTGAACGGGTGCGTGTAGACTGGGTAGGCTGATCCGGAAGGTCGCTCTCAATGGCGCACGTAATCCGCGAAGTCGACGATCCAAGGAGCTGGGAGGCCTTCTTCGCCGTCCCCCAGGCGGTCTACGGCGGCGATCCGCGGTATCTCGTCCCCTTCCGCGACGCCGAGCTCGAGAGCCTTCGGCGCCCGGAGTTCGCAGGCCGCCAGCGCCTCCTCGTCGCCGTCGACGGCACCCGTCGGATCGCCCGGCTGGCGGCCCGCCTGTCGCCGGCGCTGCGCGACGACGGCGGCCGGCCTTTCGGCCTGCTCGGTTTCTTCGAGGCCCGCGACGATCCGCCGGCGGTCGGCGCCCTCTTCCGCGAGGCGGTCTCGTGGCTCAAGGACCGGGGAGCGGGCCCGATCGTCGGCCCCATGGACGGAGACACCTGGCATCGCTACCGCCTCAACGTCGGCCCCTGGGGCGAGCCTCCTTTCCTCATGGAGCCCTACAATCCCCCGTACTATCCCGCGCTGTGGGAGGCCAACGGCTTCCGCGTGCTCGAGCAATACCTCTCCAAGCGCCTCGACGACGTCGCCGGCGTGGCGGCCCGCTTCGAGCCTCGCTACCGGGCGGCGCTCGCGGCCGGCTATCGCTTCGAGCCCCTGCGCCGCGACCGTTTCGCCGACGAGCTCCGGCGCCTCTATCGCCTCTCGTGCGAGATCTTTCGCGACAACCGCCTCTACAGCGAGATCTCCGAGGAGCGCTTCCTCGGCATCTACGCCGGCTTCCGCCGGCTGGCCGACCCCGATTTCGTGACCTTCGCGGTGGCTCCCGACGGCAGCGACGCCGGCTTTCTGTTCGGCTTCCCCGACCGCTTCCGCGCCGTCGCCGCTCTCGGCGGCAGGAAGGGACCGGTCGCCGCCCTGCGCTTCCTGTGGGCCAGGCGCTCACCCGTCGACACGGTGAACCTGAAGAGCCTCGGGGTGGTGCCGGCCCATCGCCGCTCGCACCTGGCGTCGGCGCTAATGGCCTGCGGATATCGCGCGGCGCGGGAGAAGGGGCTGGCACGGGTCAACCTCTGTCTCATCCTCGGCGGCAACCCTTCGGGTCGTCTCGACGCCGGCCTCGGCCAGGTGCTGCGCCGGTATCACCTCTACCAGCTCGGCGAGGCCGCGCCGTGAGCGACGAGCCCGAGCCGCGTGAGGAGCACAACGTCGTCGGCTTCATGGGCCGCGCCGCCGAGCGCGTGCCGCAGCGCCCGGCCCTGGTCTTCGGCGGCGGCGACGCCGGGACGCCGCGCCGGCAATGGACCTTCGCCGAGCTCTGGCGGCGCGCCGGCCATATCGCCGCCGGCCTGGCCGCGGCCGGCCTCGCTCCCGGCGAGCGGGCGATCGTGATGATCCCGATGTCGCGCGAGCTTTACGCCGCCCTCCTCGGCCTCCTCTGGCGGGGCGCGGTGGCGGTCTTCGTCGATCCGTGGATGGGCCCGCGCCAGATCGCCTCCTTCGCCGCCCTGGCCGAGCCTCGCGCCTACCTCGGCGTGGCCAAGAGCCATCTGCTGCGCTGTCTCGACCGCCGCCTGCGAGCCGTGCCGATCACCGTCACCGCCGGCCGGCGGTGGGGCCGCTGGCCGGCCAGACTGACCCTGGAAGAGCTGGCCGCCGCCGGCGGCGGCGCCGAGGTCCAGGCGGTCACGCCCACCGATTCGGCTCTCGTGACCTTCACCAGCGGCTCGGGCGGCGTCCCCAAGGGCGCCGACCGTACCCACGGCTTCCTCGCCGCCCAGCACCGCGCCCTGGCGCGCGAGTTTCCCTACCGCGACGACGACGTGGACATGCCGATGTTCCCGGTCTTCGCGCTCAACAACCTGGCCCTGGGCAAGACCTCGGTGGTGCCGCAGATGGACTTCCGGCGCGTCGACATCGTCGATCCGGCGCTGATCGTTCGCCAGATGGAGACCAACGGCGTCACCACGGCGACCGCGTCGCCCCCGTTCTTCGACCGGCTGGCCCGCCATCTCGAGGAGCATCCGCGCCCGCTCTCGCTGCGCCGCATCCTGACCGGCGGCGCGCCGGTCGCCGACGCCCAGCTCCGCGCCTGGCAGCGGGCCTTTCCCCGGACCGAGATCCAGGTGGTCTACGGCTCGACCGAGGCAGAGCCGGTGGCCCACATCGAGGCGGGCGAGCGCCTGGCGATCGGCCGCGAGGGCGCCACGGGCTATTGCACGGGGCGCCTCGTCCCGCAGCTCGAACGGCGCCTGGTGCGCATCGCGCGCGGCCCGCTGGAGCTGGGCGACGGCGGCTGGTCCGCCTGCGAGCAGCCGCGGGGGTCGGTCGGCGAGCTGGTGGTCAGCGGCGAGCACGTGTGCCGCGGCTACTACCGCAGCCCCGGGGCCCTGCGGGACAACAAGATCATCGAACCGTCTGGCCGGGTATGGCACCGCATGGGCGATACCGGCTACTTCGACGGCGACGGCCGCTTCTGGCTGGTGGGCCGCGTCCACTCCACGATCTTCCGCGGCGGCGAGCCGGTCCACGCCCAGGTCGTCGAGCAGGTGGCCCGCGGCGACGACCGCCGCGTGCGCCGCGCCGCAGCCGTGGGGCTCGCGGACCCCGAGCTCGGCAAGCGCGTCGTCGTGGTGCTCGAGTCCGACGCCGGCGAGCAGCTCGTGGCGCCGGCTGCCGCGCGGCTGCGCGACGCCGGCCAGCCGGCCGACGAGATCATCGTCATGAGCGGCGAGCTCCCCCTCGATCCGCGCCATCGCAGCAAGATCGACTACGAGCGCCTGCGGCGTCTCCTGGAGCAAGGCCGCCGGCGCGGGAGGCGTTCGTGAAGGCCGCCCGCCTCGGCCCCGAATCCCCCTTCCGCGCCCGGCTCCGCGCCTATCTGGAGGAACGCTTTCCGCTGCTGGCCAACGGCGTCCTGATCGTCAGCTACTATTCCTCCAATCAGTTCCTCGCCAAGGCGCTCGCCGAGCCCGAGGCGCCGGTCGTCTACGACCTCCATTCGTTGTCGGGCGCGGTGACGCTCCTCTGCTTCTTCTTTCACCTGCGCGTCTTCGACGAGCACAAGGACTATGCGGACGACTGCCGTCATTATCCCGAGCGGGCGCTGCAGCGCGGGCTCGTCACGCTGCGTCACTTGCGCGTCCTGGGCGCCGGCGCCATCGCAATCGAGCTCCTCCTGTCGGCCCTGCGCGGCACCGCGGCCTTCGCGGCGTGGGCCTTCGCGTTCTCGTTCTCGCTCCTCATGCTGAAGGAGTTCTTCCTCCGCGAACGGCTCAGGCGGAGTTTCCTGATCTACGCCGCCACCCACATGCTGATCATGCCGCTGCTGGCGCTCATGGTCTACAGCTTCGCCACCGGCCGCTTTCCCTGGCAGGCCCCCGGTTGGTTCTGGGTCTATTCTCTCGTCGGCTTTTTCGTCACCGCCAACTGGGAGGTTTCGCGCAAGATCCGCGCTCCCGAGCAGGAGATCGACGGCGTCGACTCCTACACCAAGGTCTTCGGCCTCTACGGCGCCGCCTACCTGGTGCTCGGCATCCGGGTGGTCGATACGCTCATGGTGGCGCTGGTGGGCCACCGGGTGGGGCTGGGGCCCCTTTTCTACGGCGCCCTGGTGGCGCTCTACCTGGTTTGCCTGATCGGTTTCATCCACTATCGGCTCGACACCAACGCCCGCACCGCCAGGCGCATGGAGACCTACGCCGGGATGTACATCATCGCTTTCGATCTCCTCCTCGCCGCGGAAATCGCCCGCCGTCAGGGCGTGGAGGTCAGATGGTGAACGCAACGGTACGCATCCTCGCCGGCTCGCGCCCCGCCGGCCCCGAGAGCCTCGAGCTCGTCGGCGGCAAGGCTTTCAACCTGGCACGGCTCCGGGCCTGCGGCCAGCGGGTGCCGCCCTGGTACACGGTGACGACGTGGGCCTTTCGCGACGCGGTCCGCCGCACAGGGCTCGAGCGGCGGCTCCGGGAGCTCGACGACGACGAAGCGGTCCGCGCTCTCCAGGAAGCGATCCGCGGCCTCGAGCTGCCGGCCGAGCTCGCCGCCGACATCAGCCGCTGCCACGGCGAGGAGATCCCCGCCGGCGCGCTCGTCGCCGTGCGCTCTTCGGCGGTGGGAGAGGACGACGCCGACGCGTCATTTGCCGGGCTGCACGACAGCTTCCTTTACGTCGGCGAGCGCCAGCTCCACGCCGCGATCAGGAAGGTGTGGGCCTCGGCCTTCAATCCGCGTGCCCTGGCCTACCGACGCCTGCGCGCCCTGCCGGCCGACGACGTCGCGGTCGGCGTGGTGGTGCAGCAGATGGTCGATGCGGCGAAGAGCGGCGTGATGTTCACCGTCAATCCCACGACGAGCGATGTCCGCGAGGTCGTGGTGAGCTCTCTCTACGGCGCCGGCGAGGGCCTGGTGAGCGTCGGGCTCGACGCCGACACCTTCACCGTCGACAAGTCCCTTTTCGACCGGGGGGAGAAGACGCTCGGCGAGGGGGCGCGCCGCGAGATCGCCTGCAAGGAGGAGCGGCTCCTCCTCGACGAGGAGGCGGGCGCCGGTCTCCGGCGCGTGCCGGTGCCCGAAAGCGAGCGGCGGACGCCGAGCCTGAACGATGACGAGCTGCGGGCCGTGGTCGCCGCCGGGCTCGAGATCGAGACGTTTTTCCGCCGTCCCCAGGACGTCGAGTTCTCCTTCGACCGCGACGGGCGGCTCTACGTGCTCCAGGCGAGGCCGGTGACCACCGTCGCCGAGCACGGTCCCGCCGCCGGCCACCCGCTCACCTGGGACAACTCCAACATTATCGAGAGCTACTCCGGCGTCACCTCGCCGATGACCTTCAGCTTCATCCGCCATGCCTACTCCATCGTCTATCACTGCTTCGCCGAGGTGATGGGCATCCACCCCCGGGTCGTGCGCGAGAACCGGTTCACCTTCGAGAATATGTTGGGGCTCATCCGCGGCCAAGTCTACTACAACCTCGAGAACTGGTACCGGCTGATCCGGCTCTTTCCGGGATTCGACTACAACCGCGAGTTCATGGAATCGATGATGGGGGTGCGCGAGAGCGCCCGGCCCGGCGCCGACGAGGCGCCGGCGCCGAGCCTGTGGCGGCGTTACTTCGTGGAGCTCCCGGCCCTGGTACGGCTGGTGCTCCGCTCGTCGTGGAACTTCCTGCGCATCCGCCGCCTCGTCGGCCGCTTCGAGGAAAATTTCCGCGAGCACTACGCTGGCTGGTCGGCCCGCGATTTCTCCGCCATGGCGCCGCACGAGCTGCTGGCGCTCTACCGCGAGATGGAGGAAAAGCTGCTCTGGCAGTGGAAGGCGCCGATCGTCAACGACTTCTTCGTGATGATCTTCTACGGCAGCTTGAAGAAGCTCTGCACCGCCTGGTGCGGCGACGAGTCCGGCTCGCTGCAGAACGACCTGGTGTGCGGCGAGGGCGGCATCGAGAGCACCAAGCCCACCCGCATGCTCCTGGAGCTCGCCCGGGACGCCCGCCGCGATCCCGAGCTGCGCCGCTTCCTGCTCGAGCATTCACCCGACGAGGCGGCGGCGCGCCTGCCCCGCGAGGAGCGGTTCGCCGAGCTCCAAGCCGGCATCCGCCGCTACCTCGACCTCTACGGCTTTCGCTGCGTCGACGAGCTCAAGCTGGAGGAGCCCTCGCTCAAGGACCGTCCGGCGTTCGTCTATCAGGTGCTCGCGAACTACCTGAGGATGGACGACGAGGAGGCGCTCGATCCGGCGGCGGCCGAGGAGCGCGAGCGCCGCATCCGCCGCGCGGCGGAGCTGCGGGCCTTCGCCCGGCTGGGCTTCCTTCGGCGGCGGATCTTCCGCCGCGTCCTCGCCAACGCTCGAATGGGCGTCAAGAACCGCGAGAACATGCGCTTCGCGCGGACCCGGATCTACGGCCTCCTGCGCGAACTCCTGCGCGCCCAGGGCGAGACCTTCGCGCGCGAAGCCCTGCTCGACGAGGTCGACGACGTCTTCTACCTGACGATCGACGAGGTGTGGAGCTTCATCCAGGGCACCGCCGTGACCACCGACCTGCGCGCTCTCGCGGCGCTGCGCCGCCGCGAGTTCGGCAGCTTTCGCGACGACCGCGAGGCCATGCCAGACGACCGCTTCGGCACCTTCGGCATGGTCTGTTACCGCAACCGCTTCAAGGCCCGGCGGCCGCCGCCGGCGGCCGCGGCGGACGGCGTGCTGCAGGGCATCGGCTGCTGCCCCGGAGTGGTCACGGGGCCGGTCAAGGTGCTCCGGTCCCCGGCCGAGGAGGCGAGCCTCGCGGGGGAGATCCTGGTGGCCGAGCGCACCGATCCCGGCTGGGTGCCGCTCTATCCGGCGGTCTCGGGGCTCCTGATCGAGCGCGGCAGCATCCTGTCGCACTCGGCGATCGTGGCGCGCGAGATGGGCGTGCCGACCATCGTGGGAATTCCGGGCCTGACCGCCACGCTGGCCAGCGGCCAGCTCGTGACGATGGACGGCGCGGCCGGCACCGTGCGGCTCGCCGAGGGACCGGCTACGGACGAGTCGAAAGCGGGCTCCACGGCGCCATGAGCGCCAGCCGTTCGAGCAGGTAGACGCCCCCGCCGACCGCCAGGCAGAGGAGGAAGCGGGCGGCGGACCACTCCGGCGCCGTCGGCCTCTCGGTGTCGACCCATTCGAGCTCGAGGATCCATACGGTCGCCGCCAGCACCAGCGCGGCGATGCCCGCGGGCGCGCTGGCCGCCACCGGCTGCACCAGCCAAACCGGGAGGCAGGTCGCCGCGCAGCCGAGCGCCGCCGCGGCGGCCGCGCCGACCAGACGCGGCCTGCGGCGCACGAGCTCCAGCCGAAAGACGGGCCCGACGAGGCTGAAGGCCAGCACCGCGGCGCTCGCCCCCACATAGGGAGCGAACAGAGCCTCGTACCTCCCGCTCGAGTTGGCCAGCACCAGGATCAGGAAGGGAGCGAGGAGCGCCCGCGCCGCCGTCCGCACCCGGACGGGCGGCACGTGGCGGGAAGCGGCGGCCGAGCGCAGCCTGGCGAGGAGATAGACCAGCAGGCCCGCGAACACCGGCAGCGCCCACTGCCACGAGCCGAGCGACCAGTTGCCATAGGCGTAGAGGACCACGGCGATGGTCGCGCCGACGTTGAAGTACGGCAGTCGCCGCACCAGGAGCGCGATCCCCAGGCAGATGCCGAGCAGGCTCAGGTTCTGGAAGACCACCTCCGAAAGCGGCTTGGTGGTGATCTTGCCGAGCACCACCACCACCGCCATGGGCACGAAAAGGTTGTCGGCGCCGCGCAGCGAGATGGCCTCGAAACCGGTGACGAGGACCGCCACCAGGACCGCCGCCAGCACGCAGACGGGCCGCGCCAGGTCGGTCATCAGGAGCGTCGGCAGGTGGATCGCCAGGAAGGCGATGAGGAGGAAGACGAGCGAGCCCTCGAGCGTCTTGGACTCGTCCTGTACCTGGTAGCGGACGACGCCGTAACGGCTGCCGACGAGCGCCGCGAAAGCGTCGGCCACCGCCAGCACCAGGATGGCGGCCAGGTAGAGCCAGGTGCGCTCCCCCGCCAGCAGCAGCACGAGGAAGATCGCCAGCGGATAGTACTCGGCGCCCCGGCTGGGGCGCTCCACACCATGGAGGCTCGCGAGCAAGCCCAGCCTGGCGGCGGCGGTGAAGATCCCGGTCATGGCGAGAGCCAGGGCCAGGATGATCCACAGCCTCTCGACCATGAACGGGAAGAGGAGGCAGGTGAGCCCGCCCCCGACGTGGACGAGCTTGCGCGTCCACTCCGGGTTGGGACGCCCGCAGCGCCGCCAGAGCTCGGCGCCGCCGAGCAACGCGAGGAAGACGCCGCTGAGGATGGCGGCTCCCGTCAGGTCCTGCCGCAGCTCGGGGCTCACCGCACCTCTTCCACGATGAACGCGCTGTAGAAGAAGGCGAGGTCCCGCGCGAAGAGCTCCGCGGCCAACGCGAGCGGCCTCACCCGATCCCGCGCGTCCGGCGGGCAGGCGCGCGGCACGAGCATGTTCCAGTAGGCCAGCCGGGCGCCGGGACGGGCGAGTTCGAGAAGCTGGCGGTAGACGTCGCTCGACGTCGCCGCGTCCATGTACTCGAAAACGTCGGAGAGGTTGAAGCCGTCGAATCCCGCGCCGGCGTGGCGCCGGCCGGCTTCCTCGACCGGGCCCAGATGAAGCACCAGCCCGTCAAGGCGCTCCCGCAACGCGTCGTAGGTACCGGGGCGCAGATAGCGCGGGCGCCGGCGACCGAAGTTGCCGGTGAGGATGTAGTCGAGGTAGGGGTTCTCATGGGTCGGAAGCTCGGTCAGGGCATGGCAACAGCGCTTCAGAATGCGCTCGGCCACCGAGCCCTCCACGTAGCGGAAGAACTCCGGATCGCGGCCCAGCCTCCCCATCATGAAGCGGCTGAAGAAGACGCGGAACAAGAGGCGCCAGCGCAGGTTGTCCCAGGTCCTCTCGTAGAACTCACGCCGGCCCGCGAGGTCGCGCTCCTGCGTGAGCCGGAGCACCGTGCGGCGGGAGTGGATCAAGGGCAGGACTAGGGTGCGGAAGAGCCGAAAATAGCTCTCGAACTTGCCTTGATGGATCACGCCGGCCGCCACGGCGGCCGAGTTTTGCTCCCAATAGACGCGAGCGCCGGGGCTGAGATCGCCCTGCAGGCGCTCGCAGGTGGCGACGCGGTCGTCCGCCGGCCGGACGCCGAGGAAGGCCAGGGTTTCCTCGAGCTCAAGACGGCGGATGGCGGCGGCCTTGAGCTCGACGAGCGCCAACTGGGCCGCGCTCAGGTCGGCGGCGACCACTTCGGCGCCTTCCGCGACCAGGGCGAAGCTGTTGTCGCCGCCGGAGGCGACGGAGAGATAGCGCCGGCCCGGCGCCGGCCGCAGCGCCGCGCAGAGAACGTCGGCGTCTTCCCAGCAATTGGCGTAACGGATGAAATCGAAGCTCGCCCGCTCCCCGACGGATCTCATGATCGTGCCTCGCCGCAGTCCTCGTCAAGACCGCTCCCAACATAGTAACCTGGAACGGGCAGGTCAAGCGGATTCCCATCGCCTCTCCGGCAGCAGGAAGCTGGCCAGCGCGGGCAGCAGCAGGACGGCCCCCAACATGTTGACCAGGAACATGAAGGTCAGCAGGATCCCCATGTCGGCCTGGAACTTGAGGGGCGAGAAGATCCAGGTGAAGACGCCGACGGCCAGGGTGATGCCGGTGAAGAGCACGCCGTTGCCGGTGACCGTCAAGGTCTGGTGGTAGGCCTCCGGCAACGACTTGCCGGCGGCGAGGATGCCCTGCAGGCGGGAGTAG
>DASWHY010000475.1:0-2729 GCA_036397955.1 Thermoanaerobaculia bacterium
ACCAGCGGGCGGACTTCGAGATCGAGGGCGACTTCGCCCTCGTCCGGCGCGATCCGCACCTCCGCTTCGGTTTCTTCGCCGGGCACGCCCGCGCGCACCCGCCAGAGACCGGGGCCCAGGTCGGTCAGAGTGAAGCGGCCCTCGGCGTCGAGCTCGGCCTGCCGGAAGATGCCGCGCTGCTGCGCCTGGACCACCCCGCGATGCCGCCGGCCCGGATCGGCCCCGAGGAGACAGCCGCGCAGCGTGACGCCGGCGGCGAGCCGGATCTCCAGCCCTTCGACCGGTGCGCCGCGCACGGTGACGGGGCCATCCAGCCGTCCGGGGGCGTAGCCGGCGGCCTCCGCCGAGAGCTCGTGGACGCCGTCGCCGGCCGCGAAGGTGAAGGCGCCGTCGGCGGCGCTCTGCGTCTCGGCGCCGCCCCCGCCCCCGCCGCGCTCCTGCCAGCGCACGCGCGCGCCGGCGACCGGCCGGCCGGCAGCGTCCACCACCCGGCCCCGCAGCTCGTGCGCGGTGCGCGCGCTCAAGCGGAAGTCGGCTTCGTTCTCTCCGGGTCCGACCTCGACGCTCCGCTGCGCGTCGTCGAGCTCCGGCGGGTGGAGGTGGACCCATACCAGGCCCGGCTCGAGGCTCGTGAGGACGTAGCGGCCGTCGGCGCCGCTCTTGACGTCGTTGTGGTGCGAACGGCCCGACGAAGCGAAGAGGCGGACCTCGCCGAGCGGCTTGCCGTCGCTGCCGAGCACCCGGCCGCGCAGGACCGCCCCCCGCTCCACGAGGACGTCGGGGACTCGCGCTTCGCCGGCCGCCAGCTTCAGGTGGAGGGGCAGCGCCTTGAGGTAGCCGGGCGCCTCGACGTGCAGCCGATAGAGACCGGGCTCGAAGTGATCGACCAGGAACGAGCCGTCGGGCCCGGTGCGGGTGGTGCGGGCCGATCGGTCGCGCGGGCATACACCGTCGGCGAAGGAGGCGCAGCGCAGACCGGAGTCGGTGAGCTGGCGCCCCCACACGTTGGCGCCGGCGACCGGGCTCCCCGTCACTGCGTCGAGCACCCGTCCGGCGACGCGGGCGGCAGGCTCGAGAACGACGTGGACCGGCCCGCCGCCGCGGCGCGCGATCGCGCTGTCGGTGAGGAAGCCCGGACCGCAGAGCTCGAGGAAGACGTCGGTCTGAAGCTCCGGGAGAGTAAAGCGGCCGTCGGCGCCGGTCACCGCCAGCCGCTGGGGCCCGCGCCCGGCGGTGAGGTCCCAGACCTCGATCCCGGCGGCCGGCGCGCCGAGCGGATCGGTGACCCGGCCGGCGAGGAGCAGGAGCGCGGGGACGAGGGCGCGCAGCATGCCGAGTCGCCTAGCAACCCGGATGCCCGGCTCCGAGCGCCGTAAACGGCCTGTTTCCAGGGCGTTTCGCCGCTCGCGCGTCCATGCGAGTGGACGGGTTCAGCCCGCCGTCTCCGACCCGCCGGATCGTCCGCAGGCCGCCCTGAAACATGCCCCCGGGCGCCTGCGTAAGGAAGGGCAAATGGACACCCTGCTGCAGGACCTGCGCTTCGGCCTCCGTACGCTCCGGCAGAGCCCCGGGTTCACATTCGTGGCCGTGCTCTGCATCGCTTTGGGCATCGGGGTGAACATCACGATCTTCAGCGTCGTCAACGCCATCCTGCTGCGGCCGCTGCCATTCAAGCAGCCGGAGCGGATCGTCGTCGTGCACTCGACGCAGCTCAAGAACGACATCGACGAGGCCGGGATCTCCTATCTCGACCTCCGCGACCTGAAGGAGCAGTCCGACCGCCTCTTCACCGAGATCGCCGCCACCACCGGCCGCAGTCTCACCCTGGGCGGCGGCGAGGAGCCTGAGCGCGTCCTCGGCGCCGGCATCACCGCGAACCTGCTGCCGATGCTCGGTATCCAGCCGGTCGTCGGCCGCCTCTTCCGCGCCGACGAGGACCGCCCCGGCGCGCCGAACGTGGTCCTGCTGTCGAACGACCTCTGGCTCCGCCGCTACGGCGGCGACCGCAAGATCGTCGGCAGCACCATCCTGGTCAACGCCGAGCCGCACACCGTGGTCGGCGTCATGCCCCCGCGCTTCCGCTTCCCCTACCAGCAGGACGCGTGGGTGCCGCTGGCGCCGCTGGTCTACGAGGAGGAGCGCTCCGAGCGCTCGCTCTGGGTGCTGGCGCGGCTGGCGCCGGCGATGACCGTGCCGCGGGCGCAGGCGGCGATCGAGGCCTTCGCCAAGCGTCAGGCCGAGCGCTACCCCGACGTCCACGCCGGCTGGAGCGCCGCCGTCTGGACGCTGCGCCGCGAGATGGTCGAGGAGGAGGTGCAGCTCATGGTGCTGACGATGCAGGGGGCGGTCTTCTTCGTCCTCCTCATCGCCGGGGCGAACGTCGCCAACCTACTGCTGGCGCGCGCCACCGCGCGGCAGCGCGAGGTCGCCATCCGCTCCGCCTTCGGCGCCAGCCGCGGACGCATCGTCCGCCAGCTCCTGACCGAGAGCGTCATGGTGTCGCTCGCCGGCGGCGCGCTCGGCGTGCTCGTCGGGCAGTGGGGGATCAAGCTGCTCGACGCGGCGATGCCGGCCGACAACCCGCCCCCCTACTGGATGCACTGGGAGATCGACCGCCCGGTGCTCCTCTTCACCATCGCGCTGGCGGTCGTCACCGGCATCATCTTCGGCTTGGCGCCGGCGCTCCAGGCCGCCAAGCCCGACCTCAACGGCGCGCTCAAGGAGGGGGG
>DASWHY010000476.1:0-4648 GCA_036397955.1 Thermoanaerobaculia bacterium
AGCCTGCCGCGCCGCCACGAGGCCGAGTACTCCGCCTTGACCCTCGGGCTCGACCTCCAGGCCGGCCGGCGCACCGCGCTCCGCCTGGAGGTGCCGGGCGTGCGGGCGCGCGCCACCGAGACACTGCTGACGCGGCTCGGGCCGACGCCGCGCGTCATGCGTGCGCTCGCCGAGGGCGGCGCCGCCGTCGAGCGCCTCCTGGCGCCGGCGCCGGGGGAGTGGGAGACCGGGCTCGGCGACGTGCGGCTGGCGGTCGAGCGCGAGCTGGCGGGGGGCGGCGCGCGCCTCCACCGCTTCGCGGCGCGGGCCGAGGTCAAGGCGCCGACCGCCGACGCCGCGCGGCGGCTCGGCACCGGCGAGTGGGACGCGCGGCTGGGGCTCCTCGGCGAGCTGCGCACCTGGTCGGCGACCTACTTCTGGGGGGCGGGCTGGAACTGGCTGGGCGACCCCGCGGCTTTCGCGCTGCCGGACGTGCCCGACGGCTACCTCGGCGTCGAGAGCGAGCCCTGGCGCGGGCGGGTGCGCGGCGCCCTCTGGCTGGAGGGGCACGGCGAGGTGGTCCCCGGCGCCGGCGCGCGCGTGGCGCTGGGCGCCGGCCTGCGCGGCGCCGGCCGGCGTGCCTGGCGCCTCGCCGGCACCGTCGGGCTGACCGACGGCGCCGAGGACTTCCGGCTGCTGCTCGGCGCCGGCGTCGGGACCGTCGGCGACGGCCGGCTGGCCGGGCCGCGGCGGCCGTTGGGGGCGGAAGGGCGATGAGCCGCGCCCTGCCCTTCGCGCGCGTGCTCCTCGCCGCGCTTCTTCTCGCCGTCGGCCTCGCCGGAGACGCGGCCGCAGCGACGACGGCGACCGGAGCCGCGGCGCCCCCCGCCGCCCTGGCCCTGCGCACCATTGAGGGGCGGGTGACGGCGGTGAGCGAGGCGCCGGGCGAGGGGGCGCTGCCGCTGGTGACGCTGCGCCTCGCGACGGCGGCCGGCCCGCTCGACCTCCTCGCCGCCCCCGCCTCGGCCCTCGCCGACGCCGGCTTCCAGGTCGCGGTCGGCGACCTGGTGCGGGCGCGCGTCTTCCTCGACCCCGGCGGCGGCGTCGCCTATGCCCAGAAGCTCCTCAACCGCTCGCAAGCCCTGATGCTCCACCTCCGCAGCTTGCGCCAGGAGCCGCTCTGGGACGCCGCCGGCCGCTGGCAGGGCGGGCCGATCGCCGCCACCGGCCGCCGCCCGCCCGCCGAGACCGCGGTTCGCCCCGAGCGCCGCCGCCCGCTGCCGCCGCGCCGCCCTCCCGGCCCGCCCACCCGCTCCCACGGCTCCGACGGCTAGTCGCTATCATCGGCCCATGGCCGAGGAGCGCACGCCGGCGCGCGAGTACCTGGAGCTCGCCGACGAGGTGAAGCTGGAGGCGCCCGCCGAGGCGCCGCGCGCGGGGTTCCTGTCGAAGCTCAACCGCGCCCTCTTCATGACCCACACCGAGATCCTCGAGCGGATCTCGGCCGCGGCGCAGGGCAAGCGCGTGCTCGACGAGGCGACGCTCGAGCAGGTCGAGGAGGCGCTGATCGCCGCCGACCTCGGGGTCGAGACGTCGCTCGAGCTGGTCGAGCGGCTGCGCAAGGGGGTGCGGCGCGACGAGCCGGCCGACTTCGCCGTGCTGCGCGGCAAGCTGGTCGAGGAGATGGGCCGCCTCCTCGCCGAGGCGCCGCAGCCGGCGGCGAGCGGCCGGCCGACGGTGACGCTCGTCGTCGGCATCAACGGCGTCGGCAAGACGACCTCGATCGCCAAGCTCGCCCGCCGCCTCCAGCGGCAGGGGGAGCGGGTGCTGATCGCCGCCGCCGATACCTTCCGCGCCGCCGCCATCGAGCAGCTCGCCGTCTGGGGCGAGCGGCTGGGGGTCGAGGTGGTGCGGGCGCAGCCCGGCACCGACCCCGCCGCCCTGGTCTACGACGCCCTCCACGCCGCCCGCGCCCGCGGTGCCACGCAGCTCCTGATCGACACCGCCGGCCGCCTCCACACCAAGGACCACCTGATGGCCGAGCTGTCGAAGATCCGGCGGGTCATCGAGCGCGAGGCCGCCGGCTGGGAGCGGCGCACGCTCCTGGTGCTCGACGCCACGACCGGCCAGAACGCCCTCGCCCAGGCCCGCACCTTCACCCAGGTCGCGCAGGTGGACGGCGTGCTGCTCGCCAAGCTCGACGGCACGGCGAAGGGCGGGATGGCGGTGGCGGTGGCGCGCGAGCTCAAGCTCCCCGTCCTCTACCTGGGGGTCGGCGAGTCGGCCGACGACCTGGTGGATTTCCAGCCCAAAGAGTTCGCCGCTGCGCTTCTTGGCTAGCCCAGGCAAAGAGAACGAACACCTGCGGCGCGCGCTCCGCCTGGCGTCGCGCGGGCGCTACCGCACCGCTCCCAACCCGCGCGTCGGCGCCGTCCTGGTGCGCGACGGCGCGGTGGTCGGTGAGGGGTGGCACCGCCGGGTCAGCGGGCCGCACGCCGAGGCCGAAGCCCTCGCCGCCGCCGGCGAGCGCGCCCGTGGCGCCACGCTCTATCTGAACCTCGAGCCCTGCCGCCACCACGGGCGCACGCCGCCGTGCGTGGACGCACTCCTCGCCGCCGGCGTGGCGCGGGTGGTGGCGAGCCACCGCGACCCCGACCCGCGAGTCGGCGGCGGCGGCTTCGCACGGCTGCGCGAGGCGGGGGTGGAGGTCGAGGTCGGCGCGCTCGCCCGCGAAGCGGCGGCGCTCAACCTGCCGTTCCTGACGGCGAAGACGCTCGGCCGCCCGGCGGTGACGCTCAAGTGGGCGATGAGCCTCGACGGCAAGATCGCCACCGCCGCCGGCGAGAGCCGCTGGATCTCGTCCGAAGCGGGGCGGCGGTGGGCTTTGGAGCTGCGCGAGGAGCACGACGCGATCCTCGTCGGCAGCGGCACGGCGCTTTCCGACGATCCGTTGCTCACCCGGCGTCTGAGACTGGCGGAAGGGCCGATCCTGCGCGTCGTGCTGGACCGGCGGCTGCGGCTGCCGGCGGCGGCGAAGATGCTGGGTGAGGAGGGGGGAGTGCTGATCTTCACCGAATCGCAGGACGCGGCGCGGCGGGCGGAGCTCGCGGCGCGCGGAGCCCAGGTGGAGCGCCTGGCGCGCGTCGAGCCGGCGGCGGTGCTCGCGGCGCTCCACGCCCGCGGCGTGCAGAGCGTCCTCGTCGAAGGCGGCGCCGAGGCCCACGCCGCCTTCGTCGCAAGCGGCCTCTGGGACCGAGCGGAGGTGGCCTGCGCCCCGCTGCTGATCGGTGGCCAGGAGGCGCCCGGCCCCATCGGCGGACCAGGTGTGCCAGCGCTCGCCGCCGCCCCTCGCCTGGATGGCCTTTCAGTCCGGCGGCGCGGCGGCGACCTCCTCCTGAGTGCCTTCCGCGCCGGCGCCCTCGACGACCTGCTGGCGCGTCTCGCCGGCACTTAGCAAGGCGCGCGGGGGCCTCCGCGACGGTCGCCGCGCGAGGGGTCAGGAGAGGCGTTCGAGAAAGGCGCGCGGGCTGAGGATGGCGATCCCTCGATAACTGCGCAGGTCGAGCAGGTCCCCGTCGCCCGTGACGATGACCTCCGCCTCGCCGGCAACGGCCGTGGCGAGGACCCAGTCGTCGTCGGGGTCCCGGCAAGCGGGTTGTTCGACCCTCACGAGATGAGACGGAAGACGTCCTCGTCCGTGAAGACTCCTTTGCCGCGGGCGCGCGGCACGGCCTTACGACGCGATTCCGCGGCGGCGTCCTGCCACAGCTTGCGGAAGATGGCCAAGCGCACGTACTCGCTGGTGGTCAACCCGCTCTCTCGCGCCGCCCGCTCGATGAGCCGCTTCGTCTTGCCCGGCAGACTGACGGTCAGCGTCTCGCGCATGGCTGTAAGATTAATCACACACGCCTGGCGCGGATCTAGAGCTCGCCCGCCGCGGCCGGCGGGTCCAGCTTCGCCTCCAGCGCCCGGAGCTTGAGCTCCAGCAGGTTCTTCTCGAGCGCCAGCCCCACCTGCAGCGCCAGCAGCTCGAGGCCGTCCAGGTCGCCGATCGGCCGCCGGTGCGGCAGGTCGTCGCCGTAGAGGAGGAGGGCGGTGCTGCCGCCGACGAGGAGCGGCAGCGCCACCGCCTCCCCCGGCTCGGCGCCGCCGAGCGCGGCGAGGAGCGCCTGGTTGCCGGCGTTGCGCTCCAGGCGGCCGCGGAACGTCTCCTGGCGCTCGGCGACCTGGGTGAGGACGGACTTCTCCCACGGCAGCAGCAGGAAGCGGACCGCCTCGTCCGGGTCCCCGTCGTGCGTCGTCGCCAGGCCGGTCTGCCCGAGGCCGCGGAAGCCGTCGGCGCGGACGGCGAAGAGCACTGCGCGGCCGAAGACCCCGCGCGCCAGCGCCAGGAGCTGCTGGCTCACCTCATTGGTGACCGCCGGCGCGCGCAGGCCGGCCAGGATCGCCTTGAGGGTGGCGAGCTGGTGGGCCGCCGGACTGGCGCGGCGCGCCGGACGGGACGCCTCGTCGAGGAGCCGCGCCGCCACCAGCATCAGCGCGTCGGCCGACGCCCCCTCGTGCAGCAGGAAGTCCGTGACGTCGACCTGCGGCTCCCCCGCGGTGTGCGCCGGCACGTCCAGCGGCTCGAACTTGAAGAAGCCCTCCTTCCAGCCCAGCAGCTCCGAGA
>DASWHY010000477.1:0-2722 GCA_036397955.1 Thermoanaerobaculia bacterium
CCGCCGGGCCCGACCGGGGCGATGGCGCGGCCGCGCTGGTCGGCGAAGTAGAGGGCGCCGCCGCGGGCGAGCAAGGCGACCGGTTGCCGCTCGACGACGGCGACGCGCAGGCGCCCCGGCAGCTCCTTCGTCAGCTCGGCCTCGGCCACCCAGGGGTGGCGGCGCAGGCGCGCCTCGGCAGTGGCGAGCTCGAGGCGGACGAGGTTGGCGCCGCGGAGCGGCGCCAGCGCCCCTTCCAACCACACCGCGGGCACGCGCTCGCCCCCCTCCGCCACCACTTCGCGCAACGCGAACTGCGGTGCCGAGAGCACCCAGCCGGCGAGCGCCAGCGGCAGGCCGAGGAGCGCCAGAGGCGGCCCCAGCGGCCCGGCGATGCGCAGCAGAAGGTTGCGGCGCCGGCGCCGCGGCGCGATCGCCTTGCGGCGGAAGAGCGAGCCGCGCTCGCGCTGGTCGGAGACCGGCGAGAGGGCGCCGCGCAGGAGGGTCGCGCCGCTCACGCCGTGGCCTCCGCCGCCGCCTGCCGCTCCTCGGCCGCGAGCTGGCGCGCCAGCTTGTAGATGTCGCCGGCGCCGAGGGTGAGGACGACGTCACCGGGCTCGACCTCGGCGGCGAGGAGCGCGGGCGCGTCCTGCCAATCGCGGCAGTAGTGGACGCTGCGATGGCCGCTGGTCGTCGCGGCGCGCGTCACCAGCTCACCGGTCACTCCCGGCAGCGGCGCCTCGCGCGAGGCGTAGACGTCGGTCACCACGGCACGGTCGGCGGCGAGGAGGGCGCGGCCGAAGGCGTCCGCCTGGTCGCGGGTGCGCGAGAAGAGGTGAGGCTGGAAGACGACGTGGAGGCGCGCCTTGGGGAAGGTCTGGCGCGCCGCCTCGAGCGTCGCCGCCACCTCGGTCGGGTGATGGGCGTAGTCGTCCACCACCGTGGCGCCGCGCCAGCTCCCCACCTGTTCGAAGCGGCGGTCCACCCCCTCGAAGGTGGCGAGGCCGCGGGCGATGACCTCGAAGGGGAGGCGGAGGGCGAGCCCGACACCCACGGCGGCGAGGGCGTTGGCGACGTTGTGGCGGCCGGGGATCGGCAGCTCGACGCGGCCGAGGAGGCCGCGCTGGAGGTGGCGCACGGCGAAACGGGTGCCGCCCGCGTGCGGTTCCAGATCCACGGCCGAGAGGTCGGCCTGCGGCGAGAAGCCGTAGGTGACGATGCGGCGGTCCGCGAGGCGCGGCAGGACGCGCTGCACGTTCGGGTCGTCGAGGCCGACGACGACGCGCCCGAAGAAGGGGACGCGGCTGGCGAATTGGACGAAGGCGTCGCGAATGTCGTCGAGGTCGCGGTAGGTGTCGAGGTGGTCGGCGTCGATCGTCGTCACCACCGCCACCACCGGCGTCAGCCGCAGGAAGCTGCGGTCGAACTCGTCGGCCTCGGCCACCAGGTACTGGCTCCGTCCGAGGCGCGCGCCGGTGCCCTGGAGGCGCAGGCGGCCGCCGACGATGACCGTGGGGTCGAGGCCGGCGTCGGTCAGCATGGTGCCGATGAGCGAGGTGGTCGTCGTCTTGCCGTGGGTGCCCGCGACGGCGATGCCGTACTTGAGGCGCATCAGCTCGCCGAGCATCTCGGCGCGGCGGACGACAGTGATGCCGCGGCGCCGCGCCTCGCGCACCTCGGCGTTGTCCTCGGCCACCGCCGAGGAGGTGACCAGCAGCTCGACCCCCTCCAGGTGCTCCGGCGAGTGGCCCTCCTCGATGCGGGCGCCCAGCTCGTCGGCCAAGCGGCGCGTCACCGGGCTCGCCTGCAGGTCGCAGCCGGAGATCTCGAGGTCGAAGCCGGGCTGCAGCAGGATCTCGGCGATGCCGCTCATGCCGGCGCCGCCGATCCCCACGAAGTGGATACGCGTCAGGTCGGTGAACGGGATGAAGCTCAAAACCCGGCCTCCCGCTCTTCGACGAGCTCTTCGAGCCGGTCGGCGATGGCGGCAGCGGCGCGCGGGCGCGCCAGGCCGCGGGCGGCATGGGCCATCGCCGCCAGACGCTCGCGGTCGGGGAGCAGCGCGGCGAGGAGCGCGTGCAGGCGCTCCGCGGTGACCTCGCCGGCCAGCACCTCGGCGGCGCCGGCCTCGGCCAGCACGGCCGCGTTCTCCCCCTGGTGCCCCTTGGCGATGGCGAGCGGCAGGAGGAGCGACGCGCGGCCGGCGGCGCAGATCTCGGCGGTGGTGAGGGCGCCGGCGCGGGAGAGGATCAGGTGGGAAGAGGCCATCGCTCCCGCGACGTCGTCGAGGAACGGTGCCACCTCGACCTGTGCCGCGGGCACGCCGCTGGCCGCCCACGCGGCGCGCGCGGCGTCGAGATTGCGCTCTCCTGCCTGATGCAGCACGGTGAGCCCGGGCAGCCGGGCGGAGAGTGCAGCCACCGCGGCGGGCAGCAGCTCGTTCACCTGCCGCGCCCCCTGACTGCCGCCGAGCACCAGCAGACGCGGCGGACCGGGGGGCAGCTCGGGCCCTACCAGGAAGAACTCCTCCCGCACCGGCACACCGGTCACCCAGACCGGGCAGGCGAGATCCGCGCGCGCCGAGTCGTACCCGACCGCCGCTCCCGCCGCCCAGCGCGAGAGCCAGCGGTTCGCCACGCCGGCACGGGCGTTCGGCTCGACGAGCAGCGCCGGCCGGCCGGCGAGCCGCGCGCCGACGACCGCCGGCGCCGAGACGTAGCCGCCGGTGCCGAGCACGGCGTCG
>DASWHY010000478.1:0-7375 GCA_036397955.1 Thermoanaerobaculia bacterium
TCCCCCTCCGCCTTCTGGTACTGGCGGCGCACGCCCTCGCCGCCACCTTCCTCGCGCTGCTCGCGCGGCGCTACGGCGCCTCCGCCGGCGGCAGCCTGGCCGCGGCGCTTCTCTACGTCGGGTCCTGCGGCTTCTCCTCGATGTGGATCTGGTTCCCGTCGGGTTCCTCGGTGGTCTTCGCGCTCGCCGCACTCACCGGCGGCGCGGCGGCCCTCGCCTGGCGTACCCGGCTGGGCGTGCTCCCGGCGTGCCTCCTCGCCGGCGCCGCACTCCTCGCGGCGCTCTTGACCGAGAGCACGCTGGCGCCGCTCACGGCGCTGCTCGTCGCGGTGGACGAGCTGGAGCGGCGGCGCGCCGGGGCGCGGCGCTGGTCGGTCGGGCCCTTCGCGCTCGTCGCCGCCGCCACGGCGCTCGGGGTGGCCGTCCTCGTCGCGACGCTCTACGCCCGGACCTTCGGCCCGCGGGTTTCGGTGAGCCTGCGCCACGGCGTTCCGCGCGCCGCGTTTCTCCTCCTCGCCGCCCCTTTCCGGCTCTTCTTCCCCGGCATCCCGGTGCGCGCCTCCGAGCCCGGGCTGAGCACCGCCGTGCTCGGCACCCTCCTCGGCCTCGCCGTGGGGGCGGCGGTCGCGGCCCTCCTCCTCGCGCTCTGGCGCCGCGGCGCCCCGCGGCTGGCGGGAGTCGCGGCGCTGGCGGCGATCGGCCCCCTCGGCTGGCTCGCGCTGGTCGGGCTAGGCCGTTGGCGAAGCAGCTACTGGGAGCTCTACGAAGGGGATCGCTACTTCTTCCCGCTGCTGGTGCCGCTGGCGCTCCTCGCCGCCGCCGTCGCCACGACGCTCGGCGAGCGGGCGGCGGCGTGGCCGCGCCGGACGCGCGCCGCACTCTGCGGGCTGCTGCTCGTCGCCGGCGGCGCCGAGCTGCTGCTCCACCGGCGGGCGATGCTCGGCCGCATCCCTTTCGACATCTACCAGGCGCACGAGCGGCGCTTCGCCCAGCTCGCGCTCCTCGTGGACCGGCTGGAGGCGGCGGCGCGGGGCCTCCCTGCAGGCGACCCGCCGCTGCGCTTCCCCGACGCCGACCTCTGGTTCCCCGACGTCCACAACGGCAGGGTCTCGGCGCGCGTGCTCCTGCACGTCCTCGCCGACGGCGCCGGCGGGCGGCTGCGGCTTGGCGGCCAGCGGGTCTCGGCGCGGGATGAACGGCTGCTCGAGCCGCTCCTGGAGGGCTGGGCGCGCGCCGTCGGCGAGCCGCTCCCTTACCTCTCGATCGAGGACGGGCGCCTCGCCGACGCGCACGTCCAGCGCATGGTCGACTTCCGTACCGGCCCGCAGGACGGCGCCGTGGTGAGCGGCTTCTACCACTGGGAGGGGAGCAGCCGCTGGCTGCAGAAGCGCGGCACGCTGCGGCTGACCCTCACCTCGCCGTCGCTCGTCCTCCTGCTCGCCGCGCCGATCGAGGAGCTGCGGCGGGCCGACCCCCGCCTGAGCGAGATCAACGTCGCGGTCACCGCCGTGGACGAGGCGATCGGCTGGGCGACGCCGCTCGGGACCCTGCGCGTGGCGAGCGGCGGCCTCCAGGGCTACCGGCTGGACGCCACCCCCTTCCTCAGCCGGCTGGGGAACGGCCGGGTGGTGCATCTGGTGCTCGAGGCCGACCGCACCTGGCGACCGGCTGACAAGCTCCCCGGCCTGACGGACACGCGCGAGCTCTCGGTGATGGTCTTCGCCATCGGCTGCGAGTAGGCAGGCGCCGCGGCCCGGAAGCGCTTTCTTTGCTTGACATGACGCGCGAAGAGTGGCAAAGTTTGACTCACGGAGGTCAGCCCTATGTACCGTCGCGCCTGCTTCGCAGTTCTCCTGGCCGTGCTGTCGTTCCTCGCCACGCAGAGCGCGCAGGCGGCAGGTCCCTTCCAGTACCATTCGCTCACTCCCTGCCGGCTGATCGACACCCGAGATGGATCGGGAGCCTCCAACGAGGTCGCCGGCCCGCGGTCCAATCCCGGGCCGCACACCTTCCGGGTGCAAGGGTTCTGCGGTATCCCGGCGGGCGCCGACGCGGTCTCGCTCAACGTCACCATCGTCACCCCCTCGACCGGCGGCGACCTGCGCCTCTTTCCCTCGAACGTCGGCCAGCCCTTGGTGTCCATGCTGAACTACAACGCTGGCGAGCCGGCGCTCGCCAACGGCGCCATCCTGCCGGTGGCGCAAGTGGCGGGGGACGACATCGCGATGGCGATCGGCATGGCCTGCGGCAGCAACGGCTGCGGCTCGGTCCATGTCCTGATGGACGTGACCGGCTACTTCGACAGTCCCTAGCGACCGATCCGGGCGCCAGGCCCAGCCCCAGACGGCACGCGCCCCGCGGCGCGTGCCGTCTCGCTTTGTGGCGCTAGCGCGTGCGCGCGAAGGCCAGGAACTGGTAGCCGAGGAGCGCGGGGAGGAGCGCGGTCGTCCCGCGCAGCAAGGCGTCGAGGGGCGCCACGAGCGCGCGCGGCCAGCGCGGCAGCGCGAGCCGCAGCGGGATCGGCGAGACGGCTTCGCGCTCGACGGCGAAGCCCGCCGCCTCCAGCGCCCGGCGCAGGGAGGCGCGGGTGTAGAAGGTGCGATGGGTACGGTCGAGGATGCCGCGGTCCGCATAAGGGAAGCGGCCCATCAGCAGGTTGAGCCGCACCCAGAGGTTCGCCACGTTCGGCACGGAGACCAGGAGAGCGCCGCCCGGGAGCAGCGCCCGGCGCGCCAGCTCCAGCGCCCGCTCCGGGTCGGCGAGGTGCTCGAGAACGTCGGCGGCCACCACCATCGCGTAGCCGGCGGGCAGCCGCGGCAGGGCCTCCAGGTCGGTCAGCAGGCCGCCGCCGAGCGTACCGCGCAGCGGACCGAGGCAGTCGAGGCGGCGCTCGATGCCGTGCCAGACCAGGTCCGGGCGGCGCACCAGGTGCGCCACGTGGCCGGCGCCGGGCCCCAGCTCCAGCAGGCGGGCGCCGCGCGGCAGCTCCCCCACCCAGGCCGCGAGCCGCCGGTGGCTCGAGCCGGCGAAGTCCTTGAGGACGTAGGTCTCAGGCGAAAAGAGCGAGATCGGCGAGCCTCTTTTTCTGCAGCTTGAACTTCGCCAGCACGGCGAGGATCGAGAACCCGTACTGCACGCTGCGCCAGAAGCCGATCTGCGAGGCCTCGTTGAAGTAGCGGGTGGCGATCGGGATCTCACGAATGCGCAGGCCTCGCCATACCCCCTGGGCGATGATCTCGGTGTCGAAGACGAAGTTGTCGGAGTTGGCGTCCAGGTTGACGCTCTCGAGGTAGCGGCGGCTGTAGGCGCGGAGACCGGAGTGGTACTCGGAGAGGTAGACGTAGAAGGCGGCGTTGGCGACGGCGGTCAGGAAGAGGTTGGCCAGGTACTTCCACTTCGGCATCCCCCCCTCCAGCGGCCGGCCGCCGAGCATGCGGCTGCCGAAGACCGCCTCGCATTCGCCGGCCAGGAGCGGCGCCACGAGCTGCGGGATGTACGCCGGGTCGTACTGGTGGTCGGGGTGGACCATGACGACGATGTCGGCGCCGCGCGCCAGCGCCTCGCGGTAGCAGGTCTTCTGGTTGGCGCCGTAGCCGCGGTTGGCCGGGTGGACCAGGGTGTGGAGACCGAGGGCGCGGGCGATCTCGACCGTGCGGTCGCGGCTGGCGTCGTCCACCAGCACGACGTCGTCCACCCACTCCAGCGGCAGGTCGCGGTACGTCTGCTCCAGCGTCCGCTCGGCGTTGTAGGCGGGCATCACGACGCAGACCTTGCGCGCACGCGCGGGCGTCGTCATCGGCGGCGCAGTATAGCCGCGCCGCGGTGCCCGCCGGCCGCGGCTCGACGGCGCCCCGCACAGTTGCGATAGCCTGGAGAGGCCCCGCGGGCGCCACCAGGAGAGCGATCGGATGACGCAGGACAACGAGGACCCGCTCGCGCCGGCGCGCCGCGCCGGCCGGCTCGAGGGGGAGCAGTTCGACGCGCGCCTCCGCCGCCACGAGCGGCGGGAGCGGGAGGACCGCCTCACCCGCCGGGTCTGGACGCTGGGCTCCGAGGACGAGGACGCCGCCGCGGCCCTCCCCGACGGCGCCGCTCAGGGCGAGGTCTGGCGGCTGCAGCAGCGGGTCGACGAGCTCGCCTCCTTCCAGGCCGCGGTGCTCCGCTCGCGCGGCTGGCGGCTCGTCCAGGCGTTCCGCCGCTTCTTCGGCCGGGCCTGGTAGCGCCGTATGCCCGCCGACCCGCCTCTCGAAGAGCTGATCGCCCGCCTGGAGGGGCGCGTGGCGGCCCTCGAGGCGGCGCTCGAGCGCCGCTCGCGCCAGCTTCGCCGGTTGCAGCAGCACCTCAGCGCGCGCGACCTGGCGGTCCTCGCCCGCCTGGAGAGCGGCCTGCCGCCCCTCCCGGCCGGCCCTTTCGAGCCCGACCTCTGGCGCGAGACGACCGCGCTCACGACCGCCGACGTGACGGCGACGTTGCGCGACCTCTGGCGCTCGCTCACCCCCGCCGCCGAGCCCGATGACGCCTAGCGTGCGCCGGGCGACGCTGGTGGTCCTGGCCTGGAACCAGTGGCCGCTCACCGCCCGCTGCCTGGAGACCCTGCGCGCGACCGGCCTCGACGGCGCGGAGGTGCTGGTCGTCGACAACGGCTCGACCGACGAGACCCCTGAGCGGCTCGCCGAGCTCGACTGGGTGCGGGTCCTGCGCCTGCCGGAGAACGCCGGCTTCGTGCGCGGCAACAACGCCGGCATCGCCGCCGCCGACCCGGCGTCCGACGTCGTCCTGCTCAACAACGACCTCGTCTTCACCCAGCGCGACTGGCTGCAGCGGCTCCGCGCCTGCGCCCATGCCAACCCGCGTACCGGCGTCGTCGGCTGCCGCCTGGCGCTCCTCGACGGGCGGCTCCTCCACGCCGGCACCTACGTGCTGGCGGACACCGCCTGGGGGCAGCAGATCGGGGCGCTGGAGAAGGACGTCGGCCAGTACACCGCCGACCGCGAGGTCGAGGGGATCGTCTTCGCGGCGGCCTACCTGAAGCGCGAGGTGCTCGACGCGATCGGCGGGCTGGCCCTCGACTTCACGTCGTACTTCGAGGACACCGACTACTGCCTGCGCGCCGCCGCCGCCGGCTTCAAGACCGTGCTCTGCGGCGGCGTCACCCTGGTGCACGACGAGCACGGCTCGACGCGCGGCGACGACCGGGCGCTGATGCGCCTCTTCCAGGCCAGCCGCGACACCTTCCGCCGCAAGTGGGGGAAGGCGCTCGAGGCGCGCTACCGCCGCGAGCTGCTCTGGCAGTCGATCATGAACTTCCCCACCGGCTACGCCATGAGCTGCCGCGAGCTGCTGCGGGGGCTCGAGCAGGAACGGGTGCGCACCGTCTACCGCTACGTCTACGGCCCGCACACCGTCTTCCCGGTGCCCGAGCCCCCCTCGGCCGAGGACTACCGCCTCAACGTCATCCGCGAGCGGCGGGCGCCGCGGCGCCCCGGTGTGGCGGTGGTCTACGGCCAAGGGGACGTCTTCCACCGTAACCGCGGGCGGATCAAAGTCGGCTACACGATGCTGGAAGTGGACGGCTTCCCTCCCGAGTGGGTACGGCAGGCCAACCGCATGGACGAGGTCTGGGTACCGAGCGAGTTCAACCGGCAGGGATTCCTCGACTCGGGGCTCGAGCGGCCGGTGCACTTGGTGCCGCTGGGGGTGGATGTCAACTACTTCCACCCCGGCATCCGCACCGTCCCCAACCCGCACGGCGAGTTCGTCTTCTTCTCCGCCTTCGAGTGGGGTGAGCGGAAGGACCCCTGGCTCCTGCTGCGCGCCTTCAGCGAGACCTTTTCGGCCGCCGAGCCGGTGCGGCTGCTGTGCAAGGTCATCAACCGCGATCCGCAGGTGCGGCTCAAGGAGGAGCTGCGGCGGCTCGGGCTCCGCTCGGCGGGGGGCCGTATCTCCTACCTCCTCAACGTCCAGTTCCCGCACTACCAGCTCGGCTCGCTCTACCGCTCGGCGGACTGCTTCGTCTCGGTGTCGCGCGGCGAAGGGTGGGACATGCCGCTGATGGAGGCGATGGCTTGCGGCCTGCCCGCCATCGCCACCGACTGGGGGGCGCACCGCGAGTTCGTGCACGCCGGGATCGCCTACCCGCTGCGCGTCGCGCGCACGGTGCCGGCGGTCGCCAAGTGCCCCTACTACGCCGGCTTCCGCTGGGCCGAGCCGGACGCGGAGCACCTCCGCCACCTGCTGCGGGAGGTTTACGAGAACCGGGAGGAGGCCTGCGGGCGCGGCCTTGCCGCCGCGCGCGAGATGGCGGAACGCTGGACCTGGGGGCACGCGGCGCGCCGGATCGTCGAGCGCCTCGAGGCGCTCGCGGGATGAGCGCCGCCGCGCCGCGCGCGCGGGCCCTTCCGGCCGCCCTCCTCGCCCTCATCCTCGCCGCCGCTCTCCTCCCCCGCCTGCCGGTGCTCTGGAGCTCCGCCTTCACGCTGTCCGCCGACGAAGCGGTCAACGCCCTGGTGGTCAAGCACCTGCTGGAGGGGCGGGAGCTGAGCCTCTTCACCTGGGACGCCACCTACTTCGGCCTCGCCGAGGGGGCCCTGGCGATCCCCTTCCTCCTGGCGCTCGGCTTCACCCCGCTCGCCTTCAAGCTGAGCGCGGTGGCCGGCCACCTGGCGCTGGTGGCCGCCGTCTTCCTGCTCGGGCGCCGGCTCTACGGCACGGCGGCCGGGCTGGCCGCCGCTGCCCTGCTGGCCGTCTTCTCCCCCCAGCTCGTGCTCTGGAGCACGCTGGCGTCCGGGGGCTACTGCCTGGTGGTCGCCTGGGGGACGCTCACCTTCGTGCTGCTCGACCGCCAGCTCGCCGTCCCTTCGCGCCGCCGCCTCTTCGCGCTCGGCCTGATGCTGGGGTTCGGTCTCTACGTCTACCAGCTCTACCTGGTGTACCTGGCGGCGCTGGCGGTCTGGGGGGTGGGGCTGGCTCTCTCCGGCCGGGCCGGCGCGGCGCTCGGCGCCACGCGGCGCGCGCGCTGGACGGGGACGGGCCTCCTCGCGGGGGGGTTCTTCCTCGGCTGGTCGCCCCAGCTCCTGGCCCTCCTCTTCGGCGCGCGCGCCGGCCGGGTGCCGAGCTACGACCTGCCGGGGGTGGCCGGGGCGGCGGCCAACCTGCGGCGCCTCCTCTTCGAGTGCGTCCCCGCCCTCTTCGGCGTCAACCCCGCCGGCCGCCCCGATCTCGAGCGCTGGGTGGGCTTCACGTCCCCCGGCGCGATGCCCCTCGGCCTCCTGCTGCTCGGCGCCTATCTCGCCGCCTGGGGGTGGGGGGTGGCGCGGGCCTGGCGTCGCCCCTGGAGCCTCGAAGGGCTGCTCGTCCTCCTGCCGCCTGTCGCCGC
>DASWHY010000479.1:0-7639 GCA_036397955.1 Thermoanaerobaculia bacterium
GCGAGGTAGGCCGCGGCCCGCCCTTCGCGCCCGGGAGGGTTGCTGGTGTCGAGCCGCAGGTAGCTCTGGAGCCAGCGCGCCGGCTCGGAGAGGGCCGGCGCCGCGGCGGCCGGCGCCGCGCCGAGCGCCAGCAGCGCGGCGGCGCAGGCCGCCGGCAAACGGGTGCGGGTCACGCGCGAGAGCATGCGGGGGGGCGGCGCAAAAGGGAAGGGCGCCGGAGCGATCCGGCGCCCTTCGTGCTGCCGTTGCCACGCGTCGGGAGGACTTACGGCGCTTTCCTCACCCCTTCAGGCCAGCGGACCATGAAGCCGTCCGCCCAGACGATGTCCTGGTCGTAGTCGGTCGGGTTGAAGTTGGTGACGGTGTAGGTGTCGTCCTCGGACTGAGTGTTGCGGCCGAAGCTGCGGATCGCCATGACCTTCGGCGCCAGCGGGTTCTCGGTGTTGAGGTAGTACTCGTAGTCGAACTTCCAGCCGTCGAGCTTCGGCACTTCCTGGAGGTAGGTGGAGACGAGCTGCGCCTTGATGTCGGCGTGCGAGATCGACTCGTAGTCGGTCAGGTCGACTTGGCTCGCGGCGCCGGCCGCCGCGGCGCCGACCTGGTCGGTGAGCCAGGAGAACATCGCCGTGCCGGTGTTGCGCACGTCGGCCACCGTCCGCTTCTGCTTGGCCTTCTGCAACGCGTCGAGGAAGTTGGGGATGAGCAGGGCCGCGATGATGCCGATGATCGCGACGACGATCAGCAGCTCGATCAGCGTGAACCCTCGCTGCCGGTTACGAAGCCTCTTCAGCATTCTTTGAGTCCTCCCTCCGTCCGTGGAATTCGGTCTTTTGTGAATCCCTTCGAGAGCAGGCTCTGTGCCAGCGGCGCCGCCCGCGTGGAATCAGCGACTTGCCGGGCGTGCGCGGTTGCTGACTGACAGGAATTGACAGATGGCAGAGCGACAAAGTGTCAGTCGCGGCGACTGCGGGGCACCGGCTCAGCCGACCAGCCGCTCGACGAGCCTGCGGTAGAGCGCCACCCCTTCGACGTAGGCCGGCAGCGAGATCCGCTCGTTGCCGCCGCCGACGACCAGCGTGTCGGTGACCGGCGTCGGGAAAGGGGAGAAGCCGTAGCTCGGGACGCCGGCGGCGCGGAAGAAGCGGGCGTCGGTGGCGGTGCGCGGCAGGAAGAGCGGGCCGACGGCGGCGCGCGGGTAGGCCGCGCGCACCGTCTCCTCGATCACGCGCGGCACCGCGTGGTCGAGCGGGCTGCCGTGCGCCGCCGCCCCGGGGTCGTAGAGCTGCACGCGCAGCCCCCAGGTCCGCCAGCGCGGCACCAGCTCTTCGAGCGCCGTCGCGGGGTCCGATCCCGGCAGCAGGTGGAGCTTCAGGAGGAGCTGCCAGCCCCCGCCCGGCGCTTCGCGCACCGAGAAGGGTGCCACCTCGTCGCGCAGCATCGCTTGCAGGAAACTGGGAAGGCGGCGGAAGGCGACGAGGTCGCGCGTCAGCGCCTCCGGCTCAGCGAGGAGCCGGCGCAGCTCCGCTCGGTCGCGGCTCGGGGCGTAGGCGCGGAGGAAGCGCGCCACCTCCGGCGTGAGGCGCAGGCGCCCTTCCGGCTGGCCGCCCGCGCGCAGCTCCCTGGCCAGCTCCTCCAGCGGCTCGCGCGCCGCGCCGCAGACCCAGACGTCGAGGTAGCGCTTCTGCACGAACTCCGTCCCCCAGTACTTGACGTCGCCGGCCTGCCGCACCTCGACCGAGCCGCCTTCGGTGAGCACCGCCCAGGTGCGGCGCACCAGCTCGGGGTGGCGCGCGATGACCCAGCGGGCGCCGAGCTCGCTGCCGGTCTCCTCGCCGTTGGTGGCGAGGAAGAGCACCGAGCGGCGGAGCGGGCGGCCGCGTTTCTTCAGCTCGGCCATGGCGAGGAGCTGCGCCACCGTCGTGCTCTTCATGTCGAAGGTGCCGCGGCCGTAGACCCAGGGCCCCTCGATGTGCGCCGAGAAGGGGGGGAAGAGCCAGCGCTCCGAGTGGAACTCCGGCTCGGTGTCGATGTGGTTGTGGAGGATAAGGGGGTGGGGGTCTTGCCCCTCGAGGAGCGCGTAGACGTTGGCGCGGTCGCCGACGAGCTCGAGCGTGGCGGGGATGCCGGCGGCCGCGAGCTGGCGGTGGAGGAAGCGGGCGCCGGCGACCTGGTCGCCGGTGTCGCTAGTGTTGATCCGCACGTACTCGCGGAGCAGGCGGACCTCGGGGAGCGCGGCGTAGTCCACCCCGCGCCACAGCCCCGCCGCGCCCAGCGACAGCGGCCGCCGCAAGTAAGCGAACCCCGCCGCGGTGGCGGCGAGCGCGAGCGCCAGGCTGCCGTAGAGCGCGACCCGGGCCGCGAGTCGCTGGCGCCTCTCGAACGGGGAGTAGCGGCGGCGGCGCATGCGGCGGCAGATGGTACTTCATCGTGCCAAAACGGCGTGCAAATCGCTCCGTTACCGAGATGGAAGCGCCGTTACCGTAACGGAGCCTCCGGTACCGTAACGGAAGCTCCGGTATGGAGATGGAAGCTCCGTTACCGTAACGGAAGCTCCGGTACGGAGATGGAACCACCGGTACCGTAACGGAAGCTCCGGTACCGTACCGGGCGTTCCCTTACCGTACCGGCGCTTCCGTTACCGTACCGGGCGCCCCGTTACCGTAACGGCCGCTCCGTATCCGTAACGGGAGCTTCCGCGAGCGTCGTGGACCGGGCGTCGTGACATGCTCCGATCTCCGGTGATCCCCCCCGCGTTCCAAGCCGCCACGGCGTCCCGCGGCGAGCGCCCGCGCCTCCTCGTCCTCCTCGCCGCCGCCCTCCTCGCCTGCGCCGGTTACGCCGCGACCGAGTGGTACCTCCTCGGCGGCGACGTCGGCTTCCCGCTCGACGACAGTTGGATCCACCTCCAGTTCGCGCGCAACCTGGCGGCCGGCGACGGGCTCTCCTACAACCCGGGCGAGCCGGTGACCGGCTCGACGGCGCCGCTCTGGACGGCGCTCCTCTCGCTCGTCTTCCTGCTGCCGGGCGGCACGGCGGCCGCAATCTGGGGCGCGAAGCTCCTCGGCTGCGCCCTCTACTTGGCCGGCGTGCACGCCACCTGGCGCCTGGCGCGCGAGCTGGGGCTCTCACCCGGCTTGGCGCAGCTCGCCGCGGCGCTGGCGCTCGCCACGAGCTGGCTCGTCTGGTCGGCGCTCTCGGCGATGGAGGTGCCGTTCTTCGTGCTGCTGTCGGTCTGGGGGATGGTGCTCCACCTACGCGAGCGGCACCGGCCGGAGCGGCCGCCGCTCGCCTTCGGCCTCTTCGGCCTGGCGGCGCTGGCGCGGCCGGAAGGGTTCCTCCTCCTCGCCGCGGCGGCGCTCGACCGGCTGCTCGCCTTCGACCGCGACGCGGACGGCGCGCTGCGCTGGCGGCGGCCGGAGTGGCGCGGGCTCGCGGTGGGGCTCGGGCTCGCGGCCCTCGCCGTCCTCCCGGTCCTCGCCTTCTACGCCGCCGCCGGCGGCTCGGTGCTTCCAACCACCTTCGCCGCCAAGGGGGCGGAGGTTCGCCGCTGGCTCCCGGACGCCCAGTACGTCTACCAGGTCCTGGGCATCCTCTTCCGGCCGCAGCCCTGGGCGGTGCTCTTCGCCGGGGCGGGCGTGGCTGCGCTCGTCGAGCGGCTGGGGACGGCGCGCGACCGCGGCCTGCTGCCAGCGCTCTGGGTGCTCGGCCTGCCGCTCGCCTACTCCACCTTGAGCCCGGCCGGCGCGCACTGGATCGCCGGCAACTTCGGCCGCTACTACTTCCCGCTCTTCCCGGTGGTGGCCGTGCTCGGCGTGCTGGGGCTGGAGCGCGCCGCCGCGGCGCTCGGGCCGCGGGTCGCCGCCGGGCGATTCCGCCTGCCGCTACGCGCGGTCTTGGCGGCACTCCTCCTCTGGCCCACCGCCGCCACCCTCGTCGAGGGCGCGCTCTTCTACGCCCGCAACGTCGCCAACGTGCAAGGCAGCGACGTGCGCGTCGCCCGCTGGCTCGCCCCGCGCCTGCCGCCGGAGGCGGTGCTCGCCGTCAACGACATCGGCGCGCTCAAGTTCCTCCTCCCCAACCGGGTGATCGACCTAGCCGGCATCGCCACCCCCGAGGTGCGCCGCCGCATGAACGCCGCCGCGGCCCGCCGCGAGTCCTGGGAGCGCGCCGTCTCCGACTACCTCGCCGAGCGCCGCCCCGACTACCTGGTGATCTTCCCCGATTGGTTCCCCAACCTCTCCCAAGACCCCCGCTTCAAGCCGGTGGCGGGCGTGCGCGTCGAAGACAACATCACGATGGGAGGCGACGAGGTAGTGATCTACACCACCCCCTGGACCCGCCACCCGCTGCAGTCGAGATAAAACGTCAGAGGGAGATCCACGATGGCAATTCTCGCAATCTTCACCGGCGTCGGCATCACCAAGCAGATGTACGAGTCGCTCCGTACAGAAGTGAAGTGGGAGACCGAGCTGGCGCCTGGGGGGCTCCACCACGCCTGCGCGTTTGACGAAGCTGGAGACCTTCACGTCGCGGACGTTTGGGAATCCGCCGAGGCGTTGAACGAGTTTGTGAATACCCGCCTCGCCCCGGGAATGGAAAAGTTGGGCATACCGCCTCCGTCGGTCAGCGTCTTCCCGGCCCACAACGTCAACGTCTACCCGGCAGCGAAGAAGTACCTGCTGACGTAGGGTACGCTGTGTCGCGCGACGCGGTATAATCCCTAACTTATAGAAGGCAAGATCTCTGCAAGGTCCCCTGTGGGTCGACGGGCCGCTCACGAGAGCCGTCGCACGACCGTGCTTGGCCCGGACATCCCGCTCCCGAAAGGAGGTAAAGGTATGGTGTTCGCTTCGCGATCCCCAATCGGCCTGCTGCTGACGCTGGGTTTTCTGGGGCTGACCGTTGCTGCCTTCGCACAAGGGCCGGCCTGCGAAGGCAGCGCGACCGTGACGCACCCCGCGGTCGGGGGCGTCATCGCGGTAACGGCTCGCACGCTCGACGCCACCGCCTGCACCGCACAGCTCAACTGCCCCGGCGGTGCGGCCTGCGAAGAGCGCACCGTGGGACGCAGGACTTGGTGCGGCTGCGCGCATCAGCCGGAGCCCAAGAAGTGCCACTTGGCGGTTGTCGCGCCAGCGGCAGTGGGGGGCGTCGCTGCCGTGGAGTGCAAGGAGGAATGCAAGCCTGTCCTCGTTGAAGTAGGACGCCAGAAGGTCCAGCGGGGACGCATCTGCTGTCCAACGCGGCAAGCGGGTGCCGCAGCGAACCAGAGCCGCTGCATCTGCGAGTGCAAAGTGCCGGTCAAGGGCCCGCGCGACATCATCGCCTCGAGCTGCCCGGAGGCGGTGTCGGCGGCAGATGTCGCCGCAGGAATCCCGGCGAATACGTGCGGCTCGTGACGCAACAGTAGCGCCGGCACCCTGTACCCCGGATCGATCCGCGGGGTCATGCAGGTGTCTTGGGGAGTGAGTCGGCCCGCCACTCGAGGTCTTGACGCGTCGCCGGGCTGCTGGCATTCTCGACTCGCATCGGGCGTCGACCTGCCGCCCAACCCCGCTCGGCCTCCCCCCGCGAGGCCCTCGGCCGGGGCAAAGGGGTCTCCAAGCCTCGGGTCGTGTGTTTCGATCTTCGGTCACCGGGCGTGCAGGCGGGGGCTGGCGCCGCGTGTGACGGGAGACGAGACACATGACCGACCAGAAGAAACTCAAGCGAGCCGTCCGCGCCCGGTCCGCCAAGACCGGCGAGAGCTATACCGCCGCGCGCCGTCAGGTCCTCGCGGCGCGTTCCAAGTCCACCGCCAGCACCGCAGAGCCCGCACCCGTCAAGAAGCCGGCCCTGGTCGCCGCACCGGCCCCGCCGACGCCGACGAAGTCCGGCGCGCTGACCGACAAGGCGGCGCGTGAGAAGACCGGCCACGGCCTCGAGCACTGGTTCGCGGTGCTCGACGCCTTCGGCGCGGCCGAAAAGGGCCACACCGGCGCCGCCGATCACCTCTACACCGCGCACGGCGTCCCCGGCTGGCACGCGCAGGGGATCACCGTCGCCTACGAGCGGGCGCGCGGGCTGCGCCAGGCCAACCAGTCGTGCACCGGCAAATTCCAGGTGTCGGTGTCGAAGACGGTGCCCGTGCCGGTGTCGGAGGTCGTCGCGGCGCTCCGCGACAAGCGGCGGCGGGCGGCCTGGACCAAGGGCGCCGACCCGGCGCTCGTCGCCGCGCTCGACGCCGCGTTCGCGGGGCCCAAGCCGCGCGAGGTGAAGACCAAGGGGAGCGACTACGCCTGGCTCCGCTTCCCCTGGGACGGCCCGACGGTCGTCATCTACATCACCGGCAAGCCGACGGGCGCGAGCGTGGTGGCGGACAACAGCAACCTCCCCGAGCCATCCAAGGTCGAAGAGCGGCGCGCGCAGTGGCGCGTCGCGCTCGACGGGCTGGCGCGGCACCTCGGCGGCGGTTAGCGCGCGGCCGGAAAGAACGCGGCGGGCGGGAGGCGCACCACTTCGAAGAGGGTCGCCACCAGCTCGCCGTGCCGGCCGGCGCGGTGGGGGCTGCGGAACTCCCACACCACCGCGCCGGCCGGCGTCACCTCGAACGCTCGCCCGCGCTCCGACTCGGTGATCAGGGTGTTGCCGTTTGCGAGGCGCTGGCAGGAGCCCGCCTCGGGCGAGGAGAAGCGCGCCGCCGGCGTGCCGTGGAACTCCCAGACGATCTCCCCGGTCGCCAGGTCCAGCTCCAGCACCCGCGAGTGGCCGCGGTGGCCACGGTTGTCAAAGAGGAGGAGGCGGCCGCCGGGGAGGAGAGTCGGTTGGTGCTGGGCGTCCCAGGGGCCGCGTCGCGCCCAGACGACCGCGCCGGGCGCCGGATCGACGAGGACCACGGTGTCGATCTCGCGCAGTGAGACGAGGACGCGCCCGGGCGCAAACGGCGCCGGCGCGCCGGCGGTGTCGCGCAGGACCTCGACGGTGTTGCTGTGGAAGATGTCGCCGGCCGGCGGCAGCGGCCGGAGGAGCGGCGCGAAGCGCGAGCGGCGGAGGGCGCGGAGGAGCGAGACGCGGCGCAGCGGCCGACCGTCGGGCGCCAGCTCGACGAGGAAGTCCTCGAGCACCGGCTCCCTCACATTCAGCTCCGGCACCAGACGCGCCTCCTTCGTGAGGCCCCAGAGGTGCCCGCGGGCATCCACGTCGAGGTCGTTGTAGAAGCCGGCGTCGTAGGCGCGCAGCAGGCGCGACCCGCGGTCGAGCCGCACCAGACCGGCGCCCTGATAGAGCGCCAGGAGCGACCCGTCCGGCAGCAGCCGGGCGCGGCGGAAGTAGCCGCTCTGCTCGTCGGCGCGCTTGCCGGGGAAGGCGCGGGCGAAGGGGTGGCGCCAGCGGTGCAGCGGCCGCCCTTCCATGTCCATGAGGATGGCTTCCGGGGCGTGCCCGGAGACGTAGAGGTTGAGCCCCGGCTCGGCACGGGCGCGGTCGTGGAAGACGACACCGCTGCGGCCGCCGGCGCGGGCGCCCCCCGCCGAGTACGGGAGCGACATGGCGCGCGCGGCCTCTTCGGCGGCGCGGCGGCCGCCCGCCGCGGTCAGGCCGTCGAGCGCGAGGTGCCAGCGCCCCGGCGGAAAGGTATCGTCGCGGCGGAGGGGGCCGGCGT
>DASWHY010000480.1:0-10900 GCA_036397955.1 Thermoanaerobaculia bacterium
AGAAGCGGGCGAGACCTTCCGCCGCGGCGGCGGGCACGATCTCCTCGCAGACCAGGTCGAGGTAGCGGGCGCGGCCGCCGGGGTTGCGGTGCTCGGGCGGCACCTCGTGCGCGGCGAGGAGGGTGGGGACGACCTCCACCGGGTGCGCGGCGGCGGCGCGGCGCAGGGCGCGGAGCTGCTTGAGCTCGTCGTCGCGCGACAGGCCGTAGCCGCTCTTCGCCTCGGCGGTCGTCGTGCCGTGGACCAGCATGCGGTCGAGGCGGCGCCGGGCGCCGGCCGCCAGCTCCTCCTCGCTTGCCCGGCGGGTGGCAGCGACGGTCGAGAGGATGCCGCCGCCGCCGGCGGCGATCTCCTGGTAGGTCTTGCCGGCTAGCCGCTGCGCGAACTCCTCCTCGCGGCTGCCGGCCCAGGGAAGGTGGGTGTGGGGATCGACGAAGCCCGGCACGAGCGTGCCGCCGCGGCCGTCCAGCCGCTCGGCGTCGGGCAGCGGCCCGTAGAGCCGCTCGCGCTCCTCGCGCGGACCGACGAAGGCGACCCGCCCGTCGCGGCAGAGCACCTCCGCCCCGGCGAGCCGCCGCACCCTCCCCTGCTCCACCCCCCGCCGCGGCGCCGCCCCTTCCGGCGTCGCCACCTCGGCGAGGTTCTCGATCAGGAAGTCGGCGCTCATGCGACGGGCAGCCTGGCGCGGGCGCGGCCGAGGGTGCGGACCTCGCTCCGGGCCCAGGCTTCCACCTCTTCCCAGGCGAGCGGAGCGGCGAGGGTGGGCATGGGCTCACCTTCGACGAGCGAGAGGTCGGCGAGGCCCTTGAGGGCCTGGAGGGGGAAGTCGCGGACGTGGCCGAACTTGTCTTCGGCGCGGGCCAGGAGGTCGGCCAAGGGGAGCGTGCGGCAGAGGAGGTAGAGGTCGACGAAGTCGCGGCGGGTGCCGCGGCTGACGATCGCGGCGAGCTTCATCAGGCCGAGGTCGGCGGCCGAGACGACGGCCAGGCCGTTGAGGTCCGCGAACGGATCGACGAGTGGGTACGGGTAGTAGAAAAGTCGGAGGCCCACGCCGCCGACACGCGCGAAGAGGTAGCCGTCGCGCGCCGTCTCGACCTCGGTCGTCGGCTCCAGCTCCACGAGGTCCGCGAGGAGGTCGCGGCGTTCGGGAGGCGCGAGGCGGTTCGCGTTGCTCATCAGGTCGAGGTCACGCACGAGGCGGTGGCCCGTGTAGAGCGCGAGGGCGGCCGAGCCGGCGAGGTAGAACTCCTCCACCCAGTTCCTCGGGGCCATCCGCGCCAACAGGCCGCGCGAGGCGGTCGCGAGGGCGTCGACGTGTCGCGGACTCAGAGCGGCCACAAGTCGGATGCTACCGGCGCAACGGCTTCCCCACCCAGCACGACTTCCCAGAACGCCCGGCTCCGCGCCGAGAGCTGGCGGCCGCCGCGCGCGGCGAGCCAGGCGGCGAGCCGCTCCTCCGGGAAGGCCGCGGTGAGCCAGGCGAGGTCGGCGGCGTCGCCGTCCTCGAGGAGCCGGGCGACGAGCAGGGCCGGCGCGCGCTCCGGCGTCAGGTCCTCGTCGGCGTGGTGGGGGAACAGGCGGCGGGCGCCGGCCGGCAGGGGGCGCGGGCTCACGCCTCCTTCTTGCGCCACGGCATGGTGCGGATCGTGGCAGTCGAGCGCTCGTCCTCCATCTCGGCGTCGAGAATGCTCTGGAAGAGGTCGAGGCTGTTCTTGAACTTGAGCTGCAGCTCGCGCCGCATGGTGCGCAGCTCCTGGATCTTGCCTTCGAAGCGGGTCGTCTGCTCGACCGCCTGCTGCACCACCTTGTCGGCGGTCAGCTCGGCCTCCTTGACCAGCAGCTCGGCCTCGCGGCGGGCGGCGGCGGTGATCTCCTCGGAGACCTTCTGCGCCCGCAGCAGGGTCTGCTGCAGCTGGTGCTCGCGCTCGTCGGCGTCGTCGAGGCGCTGGCGAAAGTAGCGGTTCTCCCGCTCCAGCCGGTCCACCTGGGAGAGCCGGGTGGCCAGCTCCTCGGCCACCAGGGCGAGGAAGTCCTCGACCTCGCGCGCGTCGTAGCCGCGCACCTTCTGCGGGAAGCGGGCCTTCTGGACGTCGAGCGGCGTCAGCGACATCGGCACCTCTCCTGCTGGTCGACCGAAAGAGTGATGCTCATCTTAGCATCGGTCCCGCCAAGGCCTTGCAGCGGCTTGACATTCACGGCGACGGCGACGGCCGCCGCGGCCCGAAGAGCGCGGTCCCGACGCGCACGTGCGTCGCCCCCTCCTCGACCGCGACCTCGAAGTCGTCGCTCATCCCCATCGACAGCCACCCCGGCCAGCCGTGCCACTCGGGGCGGGCGGCGAGCTCGTCGCGGAGCGCGCGCAGCCGGCGGAACCAGGGACGGGACGCCTCGGGATCGCCGCCGAGCGGCGGCACGGCCATGAGGCCCACGACGCGCAGGTGCGGGAGATCGGCGAGCGGCGGCGCCGCGGCGACAAGCCCTGCCGCCGGGAAGCCGTGCTTGCTCGCCTCGCCGGCGACGTTGACCTCGAGGAAGACCGGGAGATCGATGCCCCGCGCCGCCGCCTCGCGCGCCAGCGCCGCGGCGATCTTCGGGCGGTCCACCGAGTGGACGGCGGCGAAGAGGTCGAGGGCGCGCCGCACCTTGTTGGTCTGGAGGGGGCCGATCAGGTGCCATTCGGCCGCCGCCGGCAGCTCCGGCACTTTCGCCGCCGCCTCCTGCACCCGGTTCTCGCCGAAGAGGCGCAGCCCCGCCTCCCAGGCCGCGCGCAGCGCAGCGACCGGCTGGCCCTTGCTGGCGCCGAGAAGGCGCACCTCCTCGGGGCGCCGGCCGGCGCGCGCGCAAGCCTCGGCGATGCGCCGCTCGATCCGCCGCAGGCGGTCGCCGATGCTCTCGTCGCTCATGGGTGGATCGGATCGGCCGCGCGGCGCGCGCCGAAGGGTCAGCCTTCGGCGGCCTCGAGGTAGAGGATCCGCTTGCAGGCGTCGCACTGATTGAGGGTGCCGCTGTTGCGGATCTCGACGACGATCTGCGGCCGCACGTGGTAGTTGCAGGCGCCGCAGTGCCACTCCTGCGGGCCGCGCGGGCCGCGCTGGATCTTGCGCACCGGGGCGAGCGCGCCGCCGCCGTGGCGCTCGCGGATGCGGTCGAACTGCGCCACGACCGGCCGCGGCAGCCGCCCGCGGAGGTCTTCGATCTGCCCGCGCAGCTCGGCCACCTGGCTCGCCACGCCCGGCTTCTCGGCCTCCCAGCGCGCCAGCTCCTCGCGGTAGCGGCCCTCGAGGTCGGCGAAGGTCTCGCGGCGGGCGGCGAGGTCGGCCTGCGCCTTCTCGTGCCGGTCGAGGGCGGCGAGGCCCTGCTCCTCGTGCTGCGCGATCTGCGCCTTGACGGTATCGATCTCCTGCAGGAGGGCGCCGTACTCGCGCTGGGTGGTGACGGCGTTGATCTGCTGCTGGTAGCGCTTGAGCTTGATCTGGGCGTCGGCCACCGCCCCCTCGGCGGTCCGCCGGTCGTGCGCCGCCGCCGTCGCCACGGCGTCGAGCGCCGCGATCTCGGCCTGGGCGGCGGCGTGCTGGTCGTGCAGCTCGCGCATCCAGTCCGGGATGCCGTGGAGCCGGTGGTCGGCTTCCCGCAGCCGCTCGACGGCCCGTTGCAGCTCCAGGACGGTCTCTAGAACGTGCGCCATCGAAAGGATCGAGAACCCTCCACGCCACGCGACTAGTGGGTCCACCTGGATTCGAACCAGGGACCTGCCGGTTATGAGCCGGACGCTCTCACCGCTGAGCTATGGACCCGGGGGGCCCCCCGCGCGGGATCTGGCAGTATATCGAACCTCCTCCGCCGGCGTCAGCTCCTCGGGGGCGGCGCGGCGGAAAGCCCGCTCCAAGTCGGCGGCCAGGGCGGCGCGCCGCGCCGGGTCGTCCACCGGGCGGGTGCCGCGCACCCCCTCCCAGCGCTCCAGGATCAGCTCCGGCTCGCCGGCCCCGGCGAGCGGTGGGGTGGCGTCGAACGCGGTGCGCAGCCGCTGGAACAGCCGGCGCGCCTGCCGTCCGCGGCCGCGCTCGGCGAGGCTCGCGAGACGGGTCGCGTAGTAGCCCGGCTCGGCCGGCGCGAAGCGCGAGCGCCAGCGGAGCTGCAGGTCCCCCGCGACGAGCGAGAACTCATTCGTCCCGTTCGCCAGGTAGAGCTCGGAGAGGACCGCCGGCGCCGCCTGCCGGAAGAGGCTCGGCGCCGTCGCCGGCAGCGCCCGCCCCCCCGCCGCTTCGACCAGCGTCGCCCAGAGCCGCACCGTGCCCACCCGCTGCGCCGGCGGCGGCGCCAGCCGGCGGCCGACGCCGCGCGGCAGCTTGATCAGGAGCGGCACCTCGATCTGCTCCCGTCCCAGGTTGCCGCCGTGGCCGGCCTGCCCGTGCTCGCCGAAGGCCTCGCCGTGGCCGGCGGTGACGGCGAGGAGCGTGCGATCCCACTGCCCGCTGCGCTCGAGCGCGGCGAGGAGGCGCCCCAGCCGCTGGTCCGCCGCGGCGACGTTGAGCCGGTACATCGCCCAGAGCAGCCGCCGCTCCGCTTCCGGCAGCTGCCGCGCCGGATCGAACCACCGCTCGATGCGCATCTCCCCCACCCGCGGCGGCAGCCCGGGCGGAGCGTCGGGCACGCGGTCGAGGAGGTCGTCGCGCCGTAGGTAGGGTGCCTCCGGCTCCCGGAGGTGCAGCCAGACGAACTCCCGCCCGGCGAGGCGCGCCAGCCGCGCCTCCGCCTTGCGCCCGCCCGCCAGCTCGTGGAAGCGGTCGAACCCCTGCTCGTAGCCGAAGCGCGGCGACAGCCAGTGCCCGTCGCGGTAGGCCAGCGTGCGCCAGCCGGCCCGCCGCAGCGCCTCGGCCAGGGTCGTCAGCTCGGGGGAGAGGACGGCGCTGCCGACGTGGAGGGCGCCGTGCTGCCAGGGCTGGAGGCCGGTGGCGAGCGCGGCGTGCGCCGGCACCCCCCAGCTCGACGGCGCGATCCCCCGGCCCACCCAGTCGCTTCGCCGCGCCAGGGCGTCGAGGTGCGGGGTCAGCCCCGGCGGGCCGCCGAGCGCGCCCACGACGTCGGCGCGGAGGGCGTCGAAGGTGACGAGGACGATCGGGCCGTCGTGGACCGGCGGCGGCTGAGGGCGGGGGGCGCAGCCGGCGGCGGCCGCGAGGGCCGCCGCGAGCAACGTGGGGAGGAAGGCCCTCCTAACCAGAGGCCTCGGGATAGAGCTGCCGGTAGCTGTCGGAGAGCACCAGGATGCGCTTGACGTAGGTCTTCGACTCTTCGAGGTCGAGCGCTTCGAGGAAGCGGTCGAGCTCGCGCTCGCCCGACTCGCGCCAGAGTCGCTTGATGCGGTAGGGGCCGCCGTTGTAGCCGGCGAGCGCCAGCTCGACGTTGCCGTCGAACATCGACAGCACTTGGCGGAAGTAGGCGGTGCCGAGCTGGACGTTGTAGGCCGGCTCGCCGAGCCGCTCGTACGAGTAGCCGAGGCCGAGGCGGCCGGCCAGCTCGCGGGCGGTGGCCGGCATGAGCTGCATCAGGCCGCGCGCGCCGGAGCGGGAGACGGCGGTGCGGTCGAAGGCGCTCTCCTGACGGACGATGCCGAAGACCAGCGGCACCGAGAGGTCGTTGGCGCGGGCCCCGCTCCGCACCGCCTCCTGGTAGTCGAGCGGGTAATAGAGGCGGCGGGCGGCGTCCGGCAGCGCGGCCTGGTGCGCCCCGCCGAGGGCCGGGAAGGCCTTCGAGATCACCTGGATGCTGCTCCGCCGCTGCCCCTTGTTGGCGAGCACCAGCGCTTCGGTGGCGAGGACGGTGCGCGGCTGCGCCCGCTCGCGCACCAGGTCGAGCTCGGTGAGCGCCAGGTCGTCGAACCCGAGATCGGTGAGCAGGCGGGCGCGGCGGAGCAGCGGCTCCTCGGGCCACGGCTCGACGGCGGCCGCCGCCAGCGCGGCGCGCGCCGGCAGTGACCGCCGCACCCGCGCCAGGGCGTTCTTGCGGTAGAAGTCGGTGGTGTCGGCCGCCGCCAGCTCGGCGTAGATCTGCGCCGCCCGCTCCTCTTCGCCCAGCGCCTCGAAGGCGCGGGCGGCCCAGTAGCGGCCGCGGCGCGCCGCCGCATGCTCCGGATAGAGAATGAAGAGCTCGGTCCAGGTGCCGATGGCGCCGGTGAAGTTGTCGCGGCGGTACTCGCGCCAGCCGAGCTCCCAGAGGTCGCTCGCGCCGGTGGTGTCGGTGGGGTCGAGCAGGCGCAGCCGGCGGAGGGCGTCGAGCGCCGGCTCGATCCCCTCGTCGCCGGCGAGGTCGTCGTAGAGGGTGCGCAGCGCCGCCACCGAGAGCTCGCGGTTGACCCCGAGCTGCACGACGCGCTCGAGCTGGCCGCGGGCCTGCCGGCGCAGCAGCGCTCGCTCGTCCGGCGGCAGGTTGGCGCGGCCGCGGCGGGCGGTGGCGGCGTCGAGGCCGGCGCGGGCGCGCGCCCACTCGAGGTCCACCCGCTCGAGCGAGCCCTCCGGGCGCCAGAGGGCGAGGAGGTCGACCGCCTCGGCGCCGCGGCGGGCGGCGATCAGCACCTCGGCGCGGGCGAGGGCCCAGGCGAGATCGCGGTCGCGGGCCGCGGCGGCGTCGAGGGTCGCCAGCGCGCTGTCGGCGAGGCCCAGGGCGAGGAGCGAGGCGGCACGCCGCCGCAGCTCCTCGGGGGCCAGGAACTGCTCCCAGGCGAGGGTGCCGTCGGGCTGCCGGAAGAGCTCCACCACCCGCAGCTCCGCCGCCCGCTCCGGCGCCGCGGCGAGCAAGCGCCGCGCCGCCGCCTCCTGCACCTCCCGGTCGGCGAGCGCGCCGCCGATCGTCCAGGCCAGCGCCTCGAGCCGGGTTGCGGAGTCGCCGGCCGTCCCCTCGCGGCGGCCGCTCTCGACCAGGTCGAGGGCGCGCCGCGAGTCGCCGCGCTCCCAGGCCAGCTCGGCGGCCTTGACCCGCGCCGGCGCGCGCAGCGGTGACCCCGGGTAGTCGGCCAGGAGCTTGGCGAGCGCGGCCTGCGCGACGAGCACGTGGCCGCGGGCACCGGCGCTGTCGGCGAGGATGTAGAGTCGCCAGTCCTCGAGCAGGCTGCCCGGGTGGACGGCGGCGTAGAGCCTCTCCTCGGCGGCGGCCACGTCTTCGCAGGCGTGGGCCTGGAGGCCGGTCACCAGCCGCGCGAAGGCGGCGTCGGCGTCCTTGCCCCGGGCGAGCGGCGCGAGCAGCTCGTGAGCCTTGCCGCACTCCCGCGCGCGCAACGCCGCGGCGGCCTGCGCGTAGCGGCCGGCGGCGGTGTCGGCGCGCAAGGCGCCGGCGGGCGCGGCCGGGTCGGGCGGGCGGTTGGCCGAGCCCAGCAGCAGGGGGACGAGGATGGGGATGGTGAGGGGGAGGAGCTTCCGGCGTCCGGCGACACGGCTCACGGCAACATCAACTCCTTACTGCAGACGTCGATTCCCGACCTCGCTCGACCTCGGCGGGGGGTCAGATCCCCAGCGCCCTCGAGTCGCCCGCGGCCAGGATGCGCACCAGCTCTTGGTAGAAGTAATCGGTGGAGTTGAGGATCCTCTGGTCCACTCGCTCCTCGTAGAGCTGGCGCGAGCGGTCGATGTCGTCCTTGAGCCGCTCGTAGAGGTCGCGGTTGCGCCGCCCCTCCTCGACCTGCTCCTCGTTGTAGAGCTTGATCTCCGAGACCAGCAGCCGCGCCAGCCGCCGCGCCTCCTCGTGCGCGTCCACGCCGGTCGTCGGGATGCGGGCGGTGGCGAACGCCCAGCCCGGGCCCTGGACGTCTTGCGGCGGCTGCACCTCGCCGCCGAAGGCCGCGATGCGGGCGGTCTGGGCCGGGCCCGGCGGCGGCGGCGGCACGGCGGTCGGCTCGCCGTAGGGGGAGGGGACCGGCTCGGTCACCGGGGCGCTCAGCATCACCGTTTCCTGGCTCTGCGCCGCGGGCGCCTCGGCCTCCTGCGCGCCGAGCGGCTCGGGGGCAGCTTCCGCGGCCGCCGCGGCGGGCTCGACCGGTTCGGCGGCCGGCGGCTCGGCCGCCGGCTCCCGGTAGCGCGGCAGCTGCCAGGCGGCGGTGGGGGCCGAGCGCCAGCTCTCGACGGTCGTTTCGGGCGTTTCGGGCGCCGGCGCCGGCGCGGGGGGCTCGGCGACCGCGGCCCCCCCATCGTCCTCCAGCCGCCAGGAGCCGGCCTCGGTGTCCTCCAGCGGGGAGCCGGCGATGGCGGCGGTGTCGTCGAGCGCAGGCGCCATGCCGGCGGTCTCGTCCTCCTCGAGCGACTCGCCCCAGACCGGGGCCGCCTCCGCGGCGGCGCTCGGCGGCGGCACGACGGCCCAGGGCGCCGTCTCGGCGGCCGCCTCGGGGATCTCGCGGGCGCTCTCGGCCTGCCAGGCGCCGGTCTCGGCCGCCACCACCGCGGCCTCGGTCGAGGCGATGGCCGGCTCGTCTTCCCAACGCCCTTCGTCCCGGCGCGCTTCGCCCTCGGGCGCCTCTTCGGGAGCGCTCGGCTCCGGCATGGTCTCGGGCAAGGCAGGCTCCGCCTCCGCCGCGATCATTCCCTCGACCGCCGGCGGCGCGGCCGGCGCGGCTTCGGGCTCGCCGGTCGAGGTCGGGGGCTCCTCCACCGCGGCCTCGGCCGGCACGACTTCGGGCAGCGCCTCGACCACGGCGAGGTGCAGCGTGGCCGTCGAGCCGCGCTCGCGGAAGGGGAGGGACTCGATCGCCTGCGCCGCGGCGTAGACCAGCGCCTGGAGCGGCTCGAGCAGGAGCTCGTCGCCGCCGGTGTGGTCGGCGTAGAGCGCCGCCGCGACGCGGTCGCGCAGGACGAGCGGCACCAGGACGCCGTCGCGCGGCAGCTCGCTCTCGAGCCGGCTGCACAGCTCGGCGCACTGCGGCGCGGTCAGCGGCACCGTGCCGCCGCCGCCCGCGAGCGTCGCCCAGGGGCCGCCTGCGGGCAGCGGCAGGCCGAGGGCGCGCACCCCCGCCTCGTCGCCGAAGCCCCGGGCGCCCCAGCCGCGCAGCTCGCCGGCGCGGGTCAGGAGGAGGAGCGCGCGGGAGGCGTAGCGCCCGGCGGCGTCGAGGAGGGCCGCAAGGACCTCGGCCTGCGAGCGGGCGTGGTCGAGCGCGGCGAGACCGTCGCGCAGCTCGGCGAATGCGGCGCGGCGGGCGGTCTCGGCTTCCTGCGTGGCGATCGGCGCCAGCTCGGAGAGGCTCAGCAGCTCGGCCGGCAGGGTAGGCTCGAGCTCTTCGAGGTGGAGAAGAAGCTCGTCGTGCGAGCGGTGCAGCCGCTGCGCGAGGTCGTCGCGCAGCTCGGTGAAGGCGCGCGCCACCGTGCTGCGGATCTCGCGGTCCAGCTCCTCGACTCTTTCGGCAAACGGCATCGTCCGGCTCCCCGCGACGCTGGAATGAGAAAGAAGAGATTATTTGGGAGGGGGGAGCGGTTGTCCAGTCTTGGAGGTCGAAAGATGCGCCTAGGGATTTCGAGAGTGCTGGGCGCCGGCGCGCTGGCGGCGCTCCTCGCCGCGGGATGCGCGCCGGGGGCCGAGGAGAACGAGGCGAGCGCGCTCGCCGCCGCCCGCGAGGCCGAGTGGCGCTGGATCACCGCCACCAAGCAGGAGCTCGACGCCCAGCGCGCGCGGCTGGCCGGCAGCAAGGCCAAGGACCCGGCCGTCCTCGCGGCGCAGATCGACCTCGCCGCCGCGGAGCTCGACCGGCGCCTCGCCGACTTCATCAACTCCGATCCGCCGCGGCAGGGCGAGCCGCTCTCGGCGCGCCAGCGGCAGGCGCTCCGCCTGCGCAGCGACGAGGACATCCGCGTCGCCCGCGAGTACATCGAGGAGGGGGGAGACTACCGGCGGGCGCTCGAGATCCTGCGCGGCGCCCTGCTCGTGGACCCCGAGAACCCGCGGCTCGCGGCCGAGGTGACGCGGGCCGAGCGGGGCCGCTTCATGACCCGCGCCCGCTTCGACCAGGTCAAGGCGGGGATGAGCGGCGAGCAGGTGCGCGCCCTCCTCGGCGCCCCCAACCCGCACAACGTCCGCGAGGTCGCCGCCAAGGGAGCGAGCCCAGGGGTGGTCGCCTGGTTCTACCCCAAGGACGCGGCCGGCTCGGCCGCCGCGGTCTGGTTCGCCAAGTCCGCGGACCCGCCGCCGGCCCCGGCGCTGAAGGTCTACCAGCTCGACTTCGAGGCCGTGCAGGCGAAGCCCCAAGGGCAGCCCGCCGCCCCCGCCCGGCCGGCCCCTGCCGCCCCGCGACGTCGCGCCGCGGCCACCAGCTAAGCCTCCCGGCTCCCGGGACTCTTCCCCAGCCGCCCGGGATGTCCCCGGGGCCGCGGGAGATCCCCGTGCGGCACCGGGGGACGTCGTGGCGAGGGCGGAAGATGTCTCCCCGGCAGCGGGAGATCTCTCCGCGACACCAGGAAAACTCCCGGCGACGCCGGGAGATGTCGCCGCAGGAGCGGGAGATGTTCCCCCGAGACCGGGAGATCTTCTCCATGCACCCCGGAATCGATCTTTTGCACCCCGGAATCGATTCCCGGGTGTCGGAGATCTATCTCCAGCCGACGGAGATACATCTCGAGCGCTTGGAGATCGATCTCCAACCGCTCGGAATCGATTCCGAGGACCCGGAGATCTATCTTTTGCACCTGGAGATCGATTCCCGGTGCAAAGGGGAACATCTCCATGCACCGGGCGGGGATCTCCCCCCGCGGGAGCCTCAACCCGCGGCCCGGCTTGACGCCCCCCCGCCCCCCGGGCGACAATCCGCGGTTACCGCCGGGCATGGCCCCCCGGTCCAGATGACATCCCAAGGCCCGAGAGAAGAGAGGTGATCAGCGAATGCCGGTAGTGCACGTGCGCGAGGAGGAGAGCTTCGAGAACGCGCTGCGTCGCT
>DASWHY010000481.1:0-3853 GCA_036397955.1 Thermoanaerobaculia bacterium
CATCCCGGGCCGCAGCCTGGCCTTCGACCTCGTCGCCCGCCTCTTCCACGGCCCGCTGCCGGAGGGGACGGTGCTCGACCTCCACCCCTTCGCCCTCGCCGCCTGGTTCGGCCTCCTGGCCACGGCCATCAACCTGCTGCCCTTGGGCCAGCTCGACGGCGGACACATCCTTTACGCCGCGACCGGGAGGCTGCAGCGGCGGCTGGCCCTGCCGCTCTGGGGCCTGCTGGCGCTGGCCAGCCTCATCTGGCCGGGATGGATCCTCTGGAGCGCCATCGTCTTGATGATGGGGCTGCGGCACCCGCCGGTGCGCGACGAGCAGGAGCCGTTGGACCGCGGGCGGCAGGCGCTCGCGGTCGCGGCGCTCCTCCTCTTCGTTCTCTGCTTCATGCCGGTGCCGATCCGCGAGGTGGTGCTGCCGTAGGAAAACGCCCGGCATCCCGGCCCGCCCTTGCGGGCCGGCTCCGGGCGCTACGGGGCCGCCGTCTTGACGTCGAGGACGAAGGTCACCGGCCCGTCGTTGACCGACTCGACCTCCATCAGGGCGCGGAAGCGGCCGGTCTCGACGGTGTAGCCGCGCTCGCGCAAGCGGGCGACAAGGCGGTCGACGAGCGGCTCCGCCTCCGCGGGCGGCGCGGCGGCGTCGAAGGAGGGACGGCGGCCGCGCGCCAGCGGCTGGCCGGCCAGGGTGAACTGCGAGACCACGAGGAAAGCGCCGCCGGCGGCCGCGGCGTCGAGGTTCATCTTGCCGGCCGCGTCCTCGAAGACGCGGAGGCCGGCGAGCTTCTCGGCCGCCGCGTCGGCGGCGGCGGGGCCGTCCCCGCGCTCGACGCCGGCGAAGACGAGGAGCCCGGGGCCGATCCGCCCCACCGTCTCGCCGGCCACCCGCACGGCCGCCGAGCGCACCCGCTGCACGACCAGACGCATCGTTTTCCGTCTACTCCCTCTGAGCGGAGCGACGCGCCGGAGGCGCGCTGCCGCGTAGCGGCGATGAGGTCAACCGCCGTTAGTGCCCGTGATACCTTAACCGTTGTCCGCTATCAGGAGACCCCGCACATGTTGAACAAAGTACTGCTGATCGGCAACCTGGGCCGCGACCCGGAGGTCCGCTCCACCCCCTCGGGACAGCCGGTCGCGAGCTTCACCCTCGCCACCAACCGCCGCTGGCGCGACAAGAGCGGCGCCAAGCAGGAGCAGACCGAGTGGCACAACATCGTGGTCTGGGGGCGGCAGGCGGAGATCGCCGGCCAGTACCTGACCAAGGGCAAGCAGATCTACGTCGAAGGGCGCCTCCAGACCCGCTCCTGGGAGGACCGCCAGAGCGGCGAGAAGCGCTACCGCACCGAGATCGTCTGCGACAACTTCCAGATGCTGGGCAGCGCCCGCGGCGGCGGCGGCGACTTCGAGCCCGGCGGCCAGAGCCATCCCGCCGAGAGCACTTACGACGAGGCCCCCGCGTACGGCGGCGGCGGCGCCGGCGGAGCCGCGGAGGACGACGACATCCCGTTCTAGGCATGGGGTTTGCTGGTGAAACGCACGCGGGTGTAGCGCTCGAAGTGCGCCTTCACCGAGCGAGGCAGGAACATCGGTGGTCAGCAACCCCAGCCCCCGCCCCAGCGCCCCCCCACAGACCTCCGCGGTTCCCCTCGCCTGGAGCGAGCTGGAGTTCCGCCGCCTGCTCGAGAAGCTCCCTGCCGGGGCCTACACCTGCGACCCCCAAGGGCTGATTACTTTTTACAATCAGCGGGCGGTCGAGATCTGGGGGCGCGCGCCGCGGCTCAACCACCCCGAGGACCGCTTCTGCGGCTCGTTCAAGCTCTACGCCGCCGACGGCGCCCCCCTCCGCCACGACGAGTGCTGGATGGCGCTGGCCCTGCAGCGCAACGAGGAGTACAACGGGCACGAGATCGTCGTCGAGCAGCCGGACGGTCGCCGCCTCACCACCCTCGCCCACGCCAACCCGATCCGCGACGAGGCCGGGACCCTCGCCGGGGCGGTCAACGTGCTGGTCGATATCAGCGACCGCAAGCGGGCCGAGGAGGCGCTGCGCCAGGCCGACCGCTCGAAGGACGAGTTCCTGGCGACCCTGGCGCACGAGCTGCGCAACCCCCTCGCCCCGATCCGCAACGCCGTCGAGATCCTGAACCGGCAGGGCGACGCCTCGACCGAGTCGCGCTGGGCGCTCGAAGTCATCGACCGCCAGATGGAGCAGATGACCCGGCTGGTCGACGACCTGCTCGACGTCTCGCGCATCACCCGCGACAAGCTCGAGCTGCGCAAGGAGCGGATCGAGCTGGCGGGGCTGGTGCGGGCCGCCGTCGAGACCAGCCGGCCGCTGCTCGGCGCCGGCGGCCATCGGCTGACGGTGGCCGTGCCGCCGCGGCCGATCTTCGTCGACGCCGACCCGACGCGGCTGGCGCAGGCGCTCTCGAACCTCATCAACAACGCCGCCAAGTACACGCCGCGCGGCGGGCACGTCGCGGTGACGCTGGAGCGGGAGGGGGGCGAAGCGGCGGTCACGGTGCGCGACACCGGCATCGGCATTCCGGCGGAGATGCTCCCCTCGATCTTCGAGATGTTCACGCAGGTGGACCGCTCGCTCGAGCGCGCGCAGGGCGGGCTGGGCATCGGCCTCACCCTGGCGAAGCGGCTGGTCGAGATGCACGGCGGCACGATCGCCGCCCACAGCGAAGGCCCCGGCCGCGGCAGCGAGTTCACGATCCGCCTGCCGATCGCGGCGGAGGCGCCGCGGGCGCTGCCCCGCCCCGAGCTCCGGGAGGAGCGCGTCCGCTCGAGCGCGCCGCTGCGCATCCTGGTGGTGGACGACAACCGCGACGCCGCCGCCACGCTCGCCCTGCTGCTCGAGCTCACCGGGCACGACGTGCGCACCGCCCACGACGGCCTCGAAGCGCTGGCGGCGGCGAGCGAGTTCCGGCCCGACGTCGTGCTGCTCGACATCGGCCTGCCGAAGCTCAACGGCTACGAGGTGGCGCGCCGCATCCGCCGCCAGCCGCGCGGCCAGGGGGTGGTGCTGATCGCCATCACGGGCTGGGGACAGGAAGAGGACAAGCGGCAGTCGCAGGACGCCGGCTTCGACCAGCACATCGTCAAGCCGGTCGAGCCCGGGACGCTGCTCAAGCTCCTCGCCACCTTCGAGAGCGCTTCCGCCGGCGGCAACGGCCGCCACGCCGGCGTGTCTGTATCTTGACCTAATATATCGGCCGCAGATATAGTCGGGCGCATGAGGCGCCGCGACGACCCCGAAGACCCCACGCCCGAGGAGCTGCCGCCGCTGCCCGCGGCCGCGTTCCACATCCTGGTCGCGCTGGCCGAGTCGGACCGGCACGGCTACGCCATCATGCAGGAGGTCGCCGAGCGCAGCGGCGGCCGCACGAAGCTCAACCCGGGGACGCTCTACACGACGCTGCGCCGGCTGCTCGAGCAGGGCCTCATCGTCGAGCTCGCCGACCGCGAGGTCGCGAGCGGCCAGGACGAGCGCCGCCGGCACTACCGGCTGACGCCCGCCGGGCGGCGCGCCGCGCAGCGCGAGCTGGCGCGGCTCGGCGAGCTCGTCAACCTCGGCCGCAGGGCGGGGCTCTCCCCGCGGCGGACGTGAGCGCCATGGGCGACCGGCGCGCCCCCGCGAGCTGGCCGGAGCGGGCCTACACCATGCTCCTGCGCTGCTACCCGGGGCCCTTCCGCGAGGAGTACGGCGGCGAGATGAGCGCCGCCTTCGCCGGCCGCTGGGCGGAGGTGCGGCGCACCGGCCGCGCGCTCGACGCCTGCCGCCTGGCGCTGTCGGTCGCCGCCGACACGCTGGCGACCGCGCTCGGCGAGCACCGCCATCTCGTGG
>DASWHY010000482.1:0-2694 GCA_036397955.1 Thermoanaerobaculia bacterium
GGAGCTGTTCGACGTCGCCCTGGCCCTCGACCGCTGCCCGCTCCCCGAGGGCAACCGCGTCGGCATCGTCACCAACGCCGGCGGGCCGGCGATCATGGCGACCGACGCCTGCGTCAACCAGGGGCTGCGGATGGCCGAGCTCGCCGCCGCGACGCGCGAGCGCCTCGCCGCCTTCCTGCCGCCCGCCGCGAGCCTCGCGAACCCGGTGGACATGATCGCCTCGGCGACGGTCGAGCAGTACGGCGCGGCTCTCGCGGCGGTGCTCGACGACCCCGGCGTGGACCTGGCGATGGTGATCAACGTCACGCCGCTCCTCGCCAACCCGATCGGCGTGCTGGAGGAGGCCGGGCGGGTGGCGGCGGCGCGCGCCAAGCCGGTGCTGGCGGTGATGATGGCGACCGAGGAGTTCTACGCCGCGGCGCGCGAGCGGCGGCACCTGCCGCCGGTCTACCACTTCCCGGAGCCGGCGGCGCGGGCGCTGGCGATGCTCGCCCGCTACGCCGCCTGGCGGCGGCGGCCGGCCGACGAGCCGCCGCCGGAGTTTCCGGCCGACGGCGCCGCGGTGGCGGCGATCCTGGAAGCGGCGGCGCGGCGCGAGCCGGGGGGCTACCTCGATCCGGCCGAGACGTTCCGCGTGCTCGAGCTCTACGGCGTGCCGGTCGCCCCCTGGCGCGTGGCGGCGACCCCCGAAGAGGCCGCCGCCGCCGCGGGCGAGCTGGGGTTCCCGGCGGCGCTCAAGGCGATCGCGCCCGGGCTGGTGCACAAGAGCGACGTCGGGGCGGTGCGGCTCGGGCTGGAGGACGCCGGCGAAGTGGCGGCCGCGGCGGCGGAGATGCGCGAGCGGCTGACGGCGGCCGGGCTCCGGCTCGCAGGGTACGTGGTCCAGCCGATGGTCCGCGGCGGCCACGAGGTCATCTTCGGCGTCTCGACCGACCCGCGCTTCGGACCGCTTCTCATGTTCGGCCTGGGCGGCAAGTACGTCGAGGTCTTCCAGGACGTCCGCTTCGCCGTGCCGCCCCTCGCCCCGCACGAGGCGCACGACTTGGTGCGCGGCATTCGGGGGTTCCCGCTCCTCGCCGGCGTCCGCGGCGAGCCCGGCGCCGACCTCGCGGTGCTCGAAGAGGTCGTCCTCCGCATCGCCCAGCTCGTCCAGCGCCACCTGTCGATCCAGGAGCTGGACGTCAACCCCTTCCTCGCGGCGCCCGAGCGGGAGAACGCGGTGGCGCTGGACGCGCGGATCCGGGTGGGAACGGCGTGAGGGGCGCGCTCCTGTTGGCCGCGGCGCTCGCCCTCGCCGGCTGCGCGCCGGGCGGCGCGGAGGAAGCGCCGGGGCGGGTGGCCGTGGACCGGGCGGCGCGCGCCGTCTCCTTCCCCGCCACCGTCCATCAGGACGCCTTCCACCGGCGCGTCCTCGGCATGCCGGGTTACCACCTGGTCGTCTGGCGCGACGGCAGCGCGGCGCCGGCGGCCCTCTTCCGTGCTGCGGTCACCGACATCCAGGTCCTCGATGCCCTGGAGTCGCTGGGCGCGAAACCGGGGAACGCGCTCGGGATGGAGAGCTGGGACGAGCGGGAGAACCCGCACTCGCGGGCGCCGGAGCAGGTGATCGCGGGGCCGCCGGTCGAAGTGCTGGTGCGCGTCCCCGGAAGGAGGAAGCCGCTCCGGCTAGCCGACATCCTCGAAGACCCAGGCCACCGCGGCTTCGCGATGCACTTCGGCGGCCACCGGGCCAACATCCCGGAGTGGCACTCCGGCTGCGTCGTCTGCCTCTACTCCTGCCCGGGCAGCAAGGTAGGCAACGCCGCCTACACGGTGCGCGACTGGGTGGAGGGGACGACCCGTTTCCGGGTTCGGCGGGGGGTATTGCCGCCGGACGGCACGGCGGTCCACATCGTCTTGCGGCTGCTCGAGCGCTGAAGGGTTACCATACGTACATGCAAGTCGCCACTGGAATCGTCGTCGACGGTAAGGTCGTCGTTGAGGGCCTGGAGCTACCGGATGGTGAGACGGTGGTAGTCCTCACACGAGAGCCCGAAGGGGAGGTTCACCTCTCTGCGGAAGAGGAGACAGAGCTTCTCGAAGCGATCGCCGAGGCGGATCGCGGCGAGACCATCTCCGCCGAAGAGCTCTTCGCTCGACTGGAGCGAATTCGCTGAATCGTCGTGCTGCGCCTTCGCGTCACGCGCCGCGCAGCATCCGAGATCGAGCGCGCCGCGCTTTGGTGGGGTGCCAATCGCCCCGCCGCGCCGATGGCGATCCGAGAGGACCTGAGATCGGCGTTCGACCTGGTACTTCGCCAGCCTGGCGTCGGAGCGGCTGTGAGTAACACCCGCCTCTCGGGCGTGCGTAGGCTCCATCTTGGGCGCGTTCGGTACTTCCTGTTCTACCGCGTGAAGGGCGACGAACTGGTGGTCCTCTCGGTCTGGCATTCGAGCCGAGGCAAGGGACCAAGCCTTTGACGCTGGGTGTCGAGTAGCAGCTTCACCCGGCTCCTGGTCCCGAGCCATAACCCGGGCGCTCCCTTGGAGCTCAGGTATGACCGAGAACAAAAGAACGGTGGAGAAGTACATGGACGGCTTCAGGAGAAGCGACCATGAGCTGATCCTGTCTTGCCTGACTGATGACATTGAATGGGAAATGCCTGGCGCGTTCCACTTGATTGGCAAGGAAGCCTTCGACAAGGAAATCGAGAAC